>NZ_WTEW01000017.1:0-63890 GCF_009795865.1 Gilliamella sp. Pas-s27 | reverse complement strand
AAGGCAGCCAATATTGCAGCGCTGATTTCAAGCAATTATTGTTACAATATGAGCTAAGGCAAAGCATGAGTCGAAGAGGAAACTGGCTAATAAAGCACTATTTGAATATATTGAAATCTATTATAATCGGATACGCCGTCATTCAACCAATGGCTGGGTATCACCTGAACAATATGAACAACAATATTACCAAAATGAAAAAATGATAGAGGTGGGCACTGTGTAATATTTTGGCGAGGATCAAAATTGCTTAGACAATGCTGTGACTGAGCGATTTTTTAGATCATTAAAATCAGAAAGGAGCAACTATCGAGATTATGTAACCAAAGAGCAAGCAATAGCTGATATTATTGATTACATTGAACCTATTTATAATCAAAAAAGAAGACATTATAAACTGGGATTTATTTCACCTGCAGAATTTGAATACAATTTACTAAAAACTGCCTAAGATTGTCTCCAAGTTTTGTTGACCGTTACACGCCGATTTAATTTAAAACACGAAAACAGGTAGTATAATTTTCTATGTGAGATTTACATGAGTAATTCCTAAAGATTATTCATATTAAATAAATAGATTTTAAAAAAGGTTAAAATCCACGCTAAAATAACTTATAATTTATTTTTGTTATCTATTGTGGATAACAAATAATAATAGTCTAAGAGTCGGATAATTAAAAAAAATTAAAGTTTAGAGTATTGATTTTAAAAATGTAAAACAAGAAAGGAGGCATGGAAAATCAATAGGAATGCTTTCTTGATAAGTTATAGTAGGGATTACTTAATGAGGTTTTTGGTAGGCAGAAAAGTGTTAGTCATAATCTTTAACTGTTACTGAGTTTTTTTGTCAATGCTAACGTAATAGGTTGAAGGTGAAGAATAATGAAGTTTTTTTGTGGTGTTATACGATAACCTTTATCAGTCTAGGTAAAACTCTTTTACTTGATACTGTGTTTATGTCTTTTGCTTGCTTAATCTTGTTATCAGTAAGATATTAAATATAGCAATAATAAATTCATTAATGTGATATATCGTTCAGATATTTTATGTTTGCTTTGTAATAAAAGATAAGGAATAAAACAATGGTAAGAAATGTGGTTCGATTGGGTGATCCAACGACGCATGGTGGTTCTGTCATATCTGCATCTTCAATGACAATAATTGAAGGTAAACCTGTTGCTTTGATAGGTGATCTTGTTAGTTGCCCTAAGCAAGGGCATGGCGTGAATAAAATTATTGAAGGAGCTGAAACGATTTTTTTTGATGGTAAAGCTGTAGTTATTGATCAGTGTTTATGTGAATGTGGCTGTAAAGTAATTTCTACAATTAGCTCAGCGGTAATGGGATAGTATAATGTCTTGGCCTAAACCTACTATTATTGATGCAATAAAAGCGCCTAAGCCGTTGCATGCTGGAAGGTGGTTATGCTTTTTTATCATATTAGCTTTAATAACTAGTGTAATTCTTGCTTTAATATGGTCTGATAAAAACTATTTTTCACAATGGGCATTTTGGTTCAGTATTGTATTTATCTCGATTGCAATAGGAAGTATTGCTATTAGTGTTCGTCTTTATCTTTATGGGCTTGCGCAAGAAAAATATGAAATATGGCAACATGAACAAAAACATATTGAACAAAATTGGCAAGAATGGGCAATGCAATCATTAATTATTCTTGATAGTTTTTATGTTTTACCTAATCAGCTAGACCTAAATGATATTTGGGAAAATAATGAATCTTTTACTTCAAGGATTAATAAATCGTTAGCATTTGATTCTACATTTGATTTGAGTAAAAATATTGAGAACTTATTTTTTTCAATGAGAGATATGTTGCTTCTTTTGCCTACCAAAGATCCTATCAATGTTACTGTTTATTCTTTACCTGAATCATATGGACTTATTGAAAAAGATATTAATGATGCTTATAGAAGTGCAAAAATAACACAACCTTATGTGTTTTCTCATCATATTATAGCGGATGTGGATATTGATAAATTAATGGAACTGATTGATAGTTCTAAATCATCTATAGAATTAATTATCATTAATAATACTGCTTCATCGGAAGGGGCATTTTTATGTTCTTTTTTATTGATAGACAAAGTATATTATCAAGATTTAGCTATTAATATTGGGAAAAGTGAAGTTTTACGTCCAATGATAACCTCGGATATGCCTTTGGGTGTTCAGCAGATGGTTGAAATGCAATCCAAAATACATCAGGTTAAGCAGCTTTTTTTAGCAAATTTAGATAATAATCAACGATTAAATATTATTAAACAATTAGCTGAACAAAAAATATCCCTTGAATTAATTTGCCAATTAGAAAATTATGTTGGTAATCAACAAAAGGCTTCTTATTGGCTTACATTGGCATTGGCATGTGACATAACAACTAAAACAAAACAAAATAATCTAATTGCTGTAATGCAACAAAACCGATGGTTACTTTCAGTTGTGACAGCTTTAAATGGGGAATAGTACATGAAAAATAAATGGAAAAATATTGGTTTTATTTTGTTTATATTATTAGGTGCTATCTTTTTTATTTTAGCAATTATATTTTTGGGTGACACATTAGGTTATCACACAATAAAAGAAAAAATCACTGTTTGGATACAAGGGATGTTATTGCTATTAGGTTTTATATTTTTGCCAGTTATTGTCACAATGGGATATAAGTTATGGACTAAGGAAAAATCAGAACATGAGCAACTTAATCCTGAAAAAAATAAAAAATCAAAGCAACCCAAAACAGTTCCTTTTACCGAATTTCTGGAGATAGAAAAACAGTGTAAATATCGTTTAGGTATATTTTGGCGTTATAAAGTTTGTAAGTGTTTAGTGCTGGGACAACCTTCCGATGTTGAGCGTTTGTTTCCTCATTTATTAAAAGATCAATGGCAATTTAGTGATAATACGTTAATGATATATGGTGGTGATATTCAAGATGACCCAAATACACTGTGGTTACAAGCCCTAAAAAGTCATTTTTCTCGCATTTTACCATTTTTTAGTAAACCACTAAATGCTGTTATTTGGGTTACTTCTAAACATTATCTTGATGATAATCGTCAGCAAAAACTATTACTTGAAAAGGCCGTATTAAAGCTACAAGCTCGTAATAAGATTTTAAAATGGTCTTCTCCTCTTTATTTAGTTGCGGGACAACAAAGTGAATGGGATCAAACTGGGCGTATTGAACAAAGCACTGGTTTACTTTTTACCGAGTTAAACCAAGAGACAATGGAATCAGTCGTTGTTTCTCTCAATCAATTAGCAAAAGATTGCTGTCAACGTGGTGTAAGACAAGTCAAAGATAATACGAACTATTCGTTTTTACTTAAACTTAGTCAGGATTTAGTGAAGGGTGATATTAAAAATATTAAATGCTATTTAATATCGCTGATTTCTTTTCCTTATTCTCCTAATGTTCGAGGGCTTTTCTTCTTACCACATCAATCAAAAATTAATGAAGAAATGCCCACTTTTGAGCATTCCCTAGTAATGACCCCCACGTGGCAATCAATTCGAAATGATGCTAATTCACAATTTGGGCAAAGAATGGGAGTACAGTGGGATATTTGGTCTTGTTATGCGCTACTTTCGCTGATGGTCGTGATGTGTATGGCGCTTTGTACGTCATATTTCCGAAACGCCTCGCTCATTGATGATAGCGTTGAGATTGTCAAGCTGGCTGATGATTCCATTAAGCAAGATTATATCTCACAGTTACAAATACAGCATAAGTTACAACAACATTTAGAACAGTTACTTTATCGTCAACAGCATGGTGCTCCTTTACTTTATCGGTTTGGCTTGAATCATAATGATGAATTGCTCAAAAGAATGTGGCTTACTTATCGGGCAACAAATTCACGCAATATTGCTACGCCATTTCACAAGATTATGACAGACTATTTGACTTTATTAACTGAATTAGCACCAAATGATCCTAGACGATTAAAATTAGTCGATTCTGCATATGATGTATTAAAAGCCTATTTAATGATGGGGCATCCTGATAAGAGTGATGGTTTTTATTTAAGCCAATTTGCCACAACAAAATGGCGTTCCCCGGAAGGTGTGAGTGATGGTGACTGGCAAAAACTTATGCCTGATTTGGTTCGTTTTTGGGGGGAAATGCTTAATTTGCATCCTGATTGGGCATTAAGTAGTGATACTCGTTTAGTTAAAGATGTTAGACAAATTTTAATTAATAAGGTTGGTGTACAAAATACTGTTAATATTCTTTATAAAGAGATGATTCAACGAGCTAGCCAACATTATGAAAATCAAAATTTAAATCAGCTACTTGAAGGGTTAGATAGCCAAATGCTGTTTTCTACTGATACCGAGATTCCAGGTGTCTATACCCGCAAAGCTTGGGATGATACCATTAAAGATGAAATTGAGGAGGTCGCAAAAAATAGAAAAGAGCAGATTGACTGGGTTTTGAGTGACGGAGAAAGTGATTTGACCGCTTCAATTTCTTCTGATATGTTAAAAAAACAACTTACCGATCGTTATTTTAGTGAGTATGGTGCAGCATGGTTACTCTTTTTAAATACGATTCAATGGCATTCATCTGATAATGTTTCAGATGTTATTGAACAACTTACATTGCTAGCAGATACCCGTCAGTCTCCTTTAATTGCTTTAATCAATGTTGTGAAATACCAGTCTGAGGTTGCTTATTCAGGTGATGGTTTGTCAGATAATTTAATTCGTTCTGCACAAGAATTGATTGGAAATAAATCCAAAACAGGGTTACCGATAAATAATGAAGCATCAGGACCGTTAACTGCAACATTTTCGCCTGTCACGAGTTTGCTTAATAACAATAATACAAATGGACTGTCTTTACAAACTTACCTATTACGTATTACACAAGTGCGCTTAAAATTGCAAAATATAGCAAATAGCGCTGATCCTCAAGCAATGATGCAAGGATTAGCAAAAAGTGTTTTTAAAGGCACTTCTGTTGATTTAACTGAAACACGAGACTATGGTAACTTAATTGCGGCAAATTTAGGTGAAGAGTGGTCTGGGTTTGGTTATAGTTTATTTAAAAAGCCACTTGAACAGTCATGGCAAGTAGTGTTAATACCAGCAGCAAATAGATTTAATGAGCTTTGGCAAAATTATATTGTCAGTCAGTGGGAACAATCTTTTGCTGGTCGCTATCCTTTTAAAAATAGTGATAACGAAGCATCACTAGCCGAACTTGCACGTTTTTTACGTGCTGATACAGGTATCGTTGATAACTTTATTGCTAATGAGTTGAATGGGGTATTAGAAAAGAAAGGCGGAAGCTGGATTGTCAATTCTGTTAATGCTCAAGGTCTTAATTTTTCACCTAAATTTCTTGATGCATTAAAATTGTTTAATGACCTATCGGTAGAGTTGCTTACTACAGGAGATGCAGCTTTATCATTTGAACTTATGCCTCGTAGTGGTAACAAAATCACACGAACTGAATTGGTGATAAATAAACAAAAGATAGATTATTTTAATCAGTCTCCTACTTGGCAACGTTTTAATTGGCCTGGCGATGGTTATTCTCCTTATTCGCAATTAAGTTGGAGCGGTGATGCGGCAGGATTAAAGCTTTATCAATATTATAGTGGTGATTGGGCATGGATTCGTTTACTTGAATCTGCATATGTAAAACGATTAGATTCAAGTCGCTATGAGCTTATTTGGAACGCACCAGATCAACGTAAACTAAAATTTATTTTACGTACTCAGCTAGGTGGTGGCCCATTGACATTATTGAAATTACGCAATTTTACTTTACCAAAAACAGTATTTGAATCGTGATTTATAAAAATAAAATGATGGATTATTATTATGTTTAGCCAATTATTAAACCGTTTTTTAGGGCAACAAACTCCTAATGATTCAGTAAAGATGGAGTTTACTCAGCGTTGGGAAGAGTGGTTGAAGCCAATTACATCTGAAAATCCTACCGGTGAGGATCTCACTTATCATGATACATTTCAAGAAATCAAAGAAGAGATTGCGAAATTATCTGGAATTAATTACCAGCTAATTGTTACCGAAAGTGAAACAATATTAAAAAAGCATAGTAAAGATATTCGTGTTGCAACTTATTATTGTTTAGCTCGTTTACATATAGATGGTGCGAATGGATTTGCTGATGGTGTTGAGTTGTTAGCTGGGTTATTGGATACCTTTGGTTCATCAATTTATCCTTCTCGGCATAACATTCGTAAAAATGCTGTAGAGTGGCTTACTAATACAAAGTTTATTGATCAACTTACTCTATTACATCCTCTATCTGAACTTTGTTTGACACGTATTATTGTTGCATTAAATCAAATTGATCTCTGCTGTCAGAAGCTATTTGTTAGCGATGATCCTAATCAATCTGTTCATGCACCTGATTTGTCTGCATTAGTCCATTTTTTTAATAATGGTCTAAATCAATCTGTTAAAAAGGTTAACATAGAAGATAATTCGTCAGTAGCTCCTATTTCTTCTTCTCAATTAGAATCTCCTAAAAATATCACAGAAATAAAAATTAATTCTCAACGTGATTTATTGGATCAGGCTCGTAAAATGGCTGTTTTTTTACGTGAAAAACCAGATGGATATCTTGCTGCTGGTCGATTTTTACGTGTACTTAGGTGGGATACAATTAGTGATTTACCACCAGCGGATCATCAAGGTAAAACGCGGCTACCCGCTCCGAGAACGGAACTTAAGCAACATGTTAGTCGTTTAATCCTTCAACAACAGTGGTCAGAGCTTTTTGAACGCGTTGAAACGGCTTTTATGGAAAGTGCTAACCATTTTTGGTTAGATTTACAGCGAGCAACGGTGATGTCATTACAAAAAATGGGAGAGCCTTATCAATCATGGGCAGATATTTATTTAACGGATATTGGTTTAATGTTAGAACGATTAAATGGTGTTGAGTTTCTCTTTTTTGAAAATGGTATGCCATTTGCAGACGATGAAACATTAAATTGGATCTCAAATAATGCACGTATACATCATTTAGATGGAGATGATAGCATGCAACCTATTGCTATATCTGGCGAGGATGATTGGAATGAAATTGAAAAACAAGCACTAGAACTTGCTCATTCTGAAAATTTAGAAAAAGCGTTTTATTGGTTACAAAACTTGCCATTGCTACGTTCCCCTAAACAACGATATTTATTGCAATATACTCAAGCAAGAGTTGCTGAACAATTTGGAAAACAAGATGTTGCATTAGACTTGTTCATCAGTCTGAATAATCAACAACAATTATTGACCCTATTACAGTGGGAGCAAGAATTGTTATTTGATGTTAAACGATGTTTATTTCGATTAATCAAGCAAAAAAGTAAATCTAAAGAGAAGATAAAACCACATCTGCTAGAGTTAGTTGAGTTATTACAACAAGAGCTAATTCAGCTAGATCCAGCTAAAGCATTAAGTGTGATGTAATTTTATAAAAGATAAAAAATAATGTGAAAAATAAAGAGATAAACAATGGATGATTTGATTTTACGCTATTACGAATCTGAAATGCGCTACTTGCGGGAAGCTGGAAAGGAATTTTCTAAAATTCATCCAGATAGAGCAAGCCAACTTAATTTAGATAGTGTTGGTGATCGGGATCCTTATGTGGAGCGATTATTTGAGGGTTTTGCTTTTTTAACTGGTCGATTACGTCAGAAAATTGATGATGATTTACCTGAACTTACTGAAAGTTTAGTTAGTTTACTTTGGCCTCACTATTTGCGATTAATCCCGTCATTGTCTATTATTGAGTTAACACCAAATTATGAAACATTATCTCGTCCAGAAATAATTCCCAAGGGGTTACAAGTACGGACAGAACCACTAGGGCAAATGGGTACTCAGTGCCCATATCGTACGACACAATCAGTAACATTACAGCCTGTTAAAATTAGTCAGGCGAAACTTGGTGTTCACCATGATGGTCGAAGTATGATTACTCTTCGACTTAGTTTTGGAGAATTAACCGATTTTGAACAGCTTGATTTGTCTAAACTTAGATTATATTTGAGTGCGGATGGACCGATTGCTTCAATGTTGCATTATATGCTAACTCAGCAAGTTACATCAATGTATTTGCGTTATGCTACTCGGCCAGAAGAACGTATAAATTTTCAGGGTAAAATAATTCCCGTTGGATTTGACGAAGATGACCGCTTGTGGTTAAAACCTGATAATGCTTTTGCTGGATACCAACTCTTATTAGAGTATTTTGCATTCCGTGAAAAATTTATGTTTGTTGATTTACATGGGTTAAGACTTCAAGTTTTTCCAGAAAAAAGCGAGTATATTGACATTGAATTATTACTTAATCAAACTTGGCCAAATGATATGCCTTTTGATCATAATAATATCCGTTTACATTGTGTACCTGTAATTAATTTATTCAATCTGGAAGCCGATCCTGTTATTGTCAATCAGTTGGAGAGTGAATACCTACTTCGTCCATTATTACAGCAAGATGGACATGTTGAGATTTATTCTGTTGAGCATGTAGAGGCAATTACTCGTACTGGACGCTATCAATATGAGCCTTTTACAAGTTTTAAACATCGAGGTGGTATGTTACGGCATGATGCTCCAGAAAGGTATTATCATACCCGAGTTCGTAAAGGTGCTTCAGGTTTGCATGATACTTGGTTGATTTTAGGTGGTAAAATTTGGGATAAAAATGAAGTTCTTGAAGAAGAAACATTATCATTACGTGTCACTGGCACTAATGGTATGTTACCTAGGAAAGCATTACGAAATGCCCGAATTAATGAATTGTGTAATGCTCACAATAGTATTTCAAAAGTACAAAATTTATGTTCTCCAACATTACCTTGCTATCCACCAACAGAGGATCGTTTTTATTGGCGAGTGTTATCGCATTTAGCACCTAATTATTTGTCATTAATGAACGCTGAGGTTTTGCGAGGGACTCTTGCTTTATATGATTGGACTGATAATGAACTAAATCGCCGGCGTTTAGATGGTATAGTCGAAGTTTCTCATCGAATGATTAAACGCATCGAAAAAGGGATGTTGCAACGTGGTATAGAGATTGAAGTAACAATTAATAGTTACCAATTTACGGGAGAAGGTGATGTGATGCTTTTTGGTGAATTGTTGCACCAATTTTTTGCATTATATGCCGATGTTAATTTATTTACACAATTAATGATTATTCTTTTACCTACAGGAAATAAAATAGTATGGAATCACAGCAAAGCATCGAAAACAGTCCTTTAATGCAGACGCTTGAAAAAGCGTTGCCAAAAATAAATTTTTATCGTTTTTGTCAGTTAATTGAACAAATTTATGCAAATGGAAATATATTAGGTAAAAATGAAAATCCAGCAGCAGATCCTTTGCGTTTTGCCCCATCTATCGATATGTCTTTTCCTGCTAGTGAGTTGAAATATATAGAAAGAGAACCCTATATTAATCGTCCGACTACAGTTCGAACTCGCTTTTTAGGGTTATATGGTGTTGATGCAGTATTACCCCTTGGTTTGCTTGATAATATTATTCGTCGTGAAGAAAATTATCAAGCTATGACAGACTTTTTAGATATCTTTAACCATCGTGTAATAACACAGTTTTATCGAATTTGGTTGAAATATCATTATCCGGCTAGCTTTTTAAGCGGTGGTCGAGATTCTATATCTCAGTGTTTACTTGGATTAACAGGATTTGGTATAGAAGGTGCAGATAAGCAAGTTGGCACACCATTATCTCGTTTTTTGGCTTTATTAGGGGTGATGTCACAAAAAACACGTACAGCCGAAGGGATCGCTGGGTTAGTTCGAGTGTTAGTAAATGATGCAAAAGTTGTTGTAAGTGAATTTTATCCCGTTTGGTATTCAATTAATAATCCTGCACAGTTCGGAGATAAAGGATTACAACGCATTTCTTTAGGTGGAGGGACTATATTAGGATCTCGTTTTAGGGAGTGTAACCAAACAGTTCATATAGCAATTACACCGCAATATGAAAGTCAGGTTGCTGATTTACTACCTGATGGACAATTATATTATGATTTGTTAGCTTTATTAAGAGCTTATCTAGGTTATCAAGTTGATGCTAAAATAACTCTCTATATTCAGCGTCAATTTTTACCTAGAAGCCAATTGATATCGAAAAATAGTCGACTAGGACAAACTGCATCGTTTACTAAAAAAACAGTAAATGGTAATTTTATTCAAGATGAAGTAGCTGTAAATTTAGGATACTATTCTGGAATTGCTTATGCGGCATAATATAAAGGAAGAAAACATGAAAATAATTAATTTATTTATTGCTATTCTATTAACTATATGGCTAACAGGATGTGGTATTGCTCAGAGTGTTACAGAGGAAGTATCTGATTTAAGCAATTCTCTCTTTACATGGGATATAAGGACATTACATTTAGATATTACGGCAAGAGCTGAATTAAATATGGATGATGAAGGGCGTTCTTCACCAGTTGTTATTCGTATTTATCAATTAAAAGAAGCCGACATTTTTAACTCTATTTCTTATCAAGAATTGGTTGATCAAGATAGCGATATTTTAAGAGAGTCATTGGTTGACAGTAAAGAAATAGTATTAAAGCCAAATACTGCTATTTCTATTGATACCTCATTTAATAAAAAAGCTAAAGCAGTAGGTATTGCAGCACTTTATAAAGAACCAAACCTAAAAGATAATAGCTGGCGACTTATTTTGAATCGAGGGGATTTAAATATTAGTAAGCCGCGTGAAATATCTGCAAGTCAATATACAATAAAATTGGTGGATGAAAGTAGATGAGTGCCTCACTATATGATTTGATCTATGGTTATTTTGAATCAGGTATAGCAGTTGATGATATAACTGAAAATGAACAGACAATTATTAGCGTGATGGATAATATTGAGCGTATTTTAAATAGCCGCGCTGGAGCTATAAAGCACATGCCAGACTATGGGTTACCTGACATGTCAACAATTTTCCAAGCCTTACCCTCATCAGCTTACGTGTTAATGAGAGCAATTGAACAAACATTATTAAAGTATGAACCAAGGCTTGCTTCTATTGATTTGAATATTGATGAAAAAAACAATGATGACATGGTATTAGCTTATGAACTGATTTGTCATTTCAAGCAAGGGGGATTGGTTAAATATGGGACTTATTTTATGCCAGATGGTAAAGCTCGTTTAAAATATATACGAAAGGAACGTCGTTATTAAAATTAAATCGAGTAAGTTTTACCTATCAACCCCTCCACACTCTGGCAATAAAGCCACAAAACCTTTATACTATGCAACAGCTTTTAGTACGACAAATGTCATACTAATATAATCCGTTCTTTAACATCATCAATTGGAATAAATTTATGCATCCGATGCTTAATATCGCTATTCGCGCTGCTCGTAAAGCAGGCAATGTGGCCATTAAGGCTTATGAAAACCCTAGTTCAATCGAAATTGACAGCAAAGGCGCTAATGATTTTGCCACAAATGTGGATCGTGCTGCCGAGGCTTTAATTGTTGAAACAATCAAAAAAGCTTACCCTGACCATACTATCATTGCCGAAGAAAGCGGCTTAGTTAAAGGTAATGATGCCGATACTCAGTGGATTATCGATCCGATTGATGGTACAACCAATTTTATTAAAAATATCCCTCATTTTGCAGTGTCTATCGCGGCTCGCGTTAAAGGGAAAACCGAAATTGCTGTTGTTTATAACCCAATGACTAACGAACTGTTTACCGCTGCTCGGGGTAAAGGTGCGCAACTTAATGGTTATCGTATTCGTGTTAGTAATGCTAAAGATTTAGATAATAGCCTGCTGGCAATGGCTTTTCCTTTTAAACAAAAACAATATAGCGATAGCTATTTTGCTGTGCTACAAAAGTTGTTTGTAAGATGTGGCGATTTTCGCCGTAGTGGTTCTGCTGCTTTGGATCTTGCTTATGTTGCTGCAGGTCGTTTAGATGGCTTTTTTGAAATCGGTTTAAAACCATGGGATATTGCGGGTGGTGAGTTGATTTTGCGTGAGGCAGGTGGTGTGATTACGGATTTTGTTGGTGGTAATAATTATATGGTTTCGGGTAATGTGGTGGCGGGTAATCCTCGAATTGTGAAAGATTTGTTGGTTTCAACCCAAAACGATTGGCCAGAAAAGTTACGCAACTAATTCCTCCTTCCTCCTTTCTGTTTTATCACAGGGTTTGTCAAGCCCTGTGAGCGCTGTTTTATTTTTATTCGACCTTTATATTAAGCATAGGCCGACTTTGTATTCCATTCCATTAATCATTAAGGAAAGCATAATGAAAACAGTTCAATATCATTTTATTGTTGAAGATATGAGTTGTGCATCTTGTGTTGGGCGTGTTGAAAAGGCGCTGAAAAAGGTCGATGGCGTTGTTGATGTTAGCGTAAATCTTGCGACCGAAAAGGCAACGGTTGATGCCGATGAGCATGTGACGCTTGAGTCGTTAATGTCTGCGGTTGATAATGCGGGTTATCATGCCGTTAAAATAACGCAATCAGCAAAGTCTTCTCAATTGAAAACACAATTATCTAGTTGGCCGATTGTTGTTGCTGTTATTTTTGCTATTCCTTTTGTGTTTCCAATGTTGTTGGCGCCATTTGGTGTGCATTTGATGATGCCTGCTTGGTTACAATTGGTTATTGCCTCTATTGTGCAATTTGGGCTAGGCGCTAAATTTTATCGAAGCGGTTTTAATGCGGTTAAGGCGTTGTCAGGCAATATGGATTTGTTGGTGGCTATTGGTACCAGTGCTGCTTATGGGTTGTCGGTGTATCAGTTTTTCGTGGGTAATGATGAGCACCTTTATTTTGAATCTTCAGTGATTATTATCACTTTGATTTTGTTAGGTAAATGGTTAGAGTCAAACGCTAAACGGCAAACCACGCAAGCCATCAAAGCCCTGTCAGCACTGCGTCCTGATGTTGCTTTAGTAAGGCGTGGTGATCAAGAGGTGAGTTTGCCTATTAGCCAAGTTAAAGTGCATGATATTGTTATTATTAAACCAGGCGATCGCATTCCTGTTGATGGTATTGTGATTGAAGGCGTATCAAGTAGTGATGAGTCGATGTTAACGGGCGAAAGCCTGCCTGTAAATAAAACCGTTAATGATGCGGTTACTGGCGGTACGATTAATGGTGAAGGGGTATTGATTGTTAAAACTACGGCTATTCAATCGGATTCTACTTTATCCAAAATCATTGAAATGGTTGAATCCGCTCAAGCTAAAAAAGCACCGATTCAGCGGGTAGTTGATCGTATTAGTGCTGTTTTTGTGCCAGTAATTTTGTTAATTGCATTGGTTACGTTATTGGCTTGGGGGATGATGTCGCATGATTGGCAGCAAGCATTGCTCCATGCCGTTGCGGTGTTAGTGATTGCTTGCCCATGTGCTTTAGGCTTAGCAACACCAACAGCAATTATGGTGGGTACTGGAGTGGCTGCGGGGCATGGTATTTTAATTAAAGATGCTGAAGCGTTAGAAACACTGCATAATATCAATACCATCGCTTTTGATAAAACAGGTACTTTAACAATTGGTAAACCTGAATTAGTCGAGATGGATATTATGGGTAGCGAGACGCCCGATCAGATTTTATCGCTCGCTGCATCATTACAAGCTGGTAGTGAGCATCCACTAGCAAAAGCGATTTTAAGTAAAGCTAAAACGCATTGTTATGCTCAAAATATTACTTCGGTTGCTGGATTTGGTGTGATGGCAACGGTTGATAATACGGAATATTATTTAGGTAGTTTGCGTTGGATGAAATCATTAAATGCTTATTTTGTGAATATGGACGATAAGGTTAGTGAATTATCTAGCAAAGGTTATACCATTTCGTTTTTAGCTAAACAACAATTAGAAGGTGGTGTAGTGATATTGGCTTTGTTTGGTTTTGCTGATGTTATTAAACAAGAAGCAAAAACGGCAATTGAAGCATTATATCAATTGAATGTAAAAACCGTTATGTTAACGGGTGACAGTCAGAAAGTGGCCAATATGGTTGGTCAGCAATTAAGTCTAGATAAGGTTATTGCTGAAGTATTGCCACAAGATAAAGCCAATTATATTTATCAATTGCAACAAAATGAAGATACAACCGTAGTTAATCATAAAGTGGCTATGGTTGGTGATGGTATTAATGATGCCCCAGCTTTGGCGGCTGCAGATATTGGTATTGCTATGGGTACGGGGACCGATGTGGCTATGCATGCCGCAAGTATTACGTTGATGCGAGGAAATTTATTTTTGATTGCTGATGCGATTGATATTTCGCGCCGAACTTATCATAAAATTAAGCAAAATCTATTTTGGGCTTTTTTTTATAATTTAATTGGCATTCCACTTGCGGCACTGGGGTTTTTAAATCCAATGCTAGCAGGTGCCGCCATGGCGTTAAGTAGCGTTAGTGTTGTGACTAATGCTTTGTTGCTTAAGCGTTGGAAAGCAAGATCCGCAAATCAATAATCTGCTGTTTTGATTTTAAATAAAAAGGGCTGCTAGGCATCCCTTCTATTGTTGGGTTAGTTGTTAGTGATATTTAAGTATGTTTTACTTTACCTGTTGTACAGCGCTAGGGCCGTATTTTTTTAACATCATATTACTGAATTTGTTTTCTGGGTCTAACTGTGCTTTAAGCTTGAAAAAGCGTTCGGCTTGTGGATATGCACGTTGAAACTGTTCAGAAGTTGCATGTAATTGATAAGGTAAATAATAACTACCACCTTTTGCTAATACTGCATCGATTAATTCTCGAGTCCAGATTCCGACTTCCTTTTTGCTTTGTTCATCGGTAGCTTGTTGATAATAAATCACAAAAGCAAATACTTCGGTTTTAGCCCATGCCAGTAGCGAGCCACTATCAGCATTGGCATGACGAATAGAAATATTAATCACATTAGCCCGATGTTTTTTCAAAATAGCAATTAATTCAGGATAAAAGTCCTCAAACCGATCTACAGGGATAAAATACTCTTCTAGTGCAAAGCTTTTATCTTTATCTTTGATCGGCTGTAAATTAGATACATCAAAACTAGCTTCATAATTACGCCACATTACGGGTTGTTGTATATAATCTAGATCATCATACAATTTGCGTAAGCGTTTGCCTTCGTCTGATGATGCGACGATTTTGATTTTTTGTTCCTGATCATATGAATATTGATCGGTTGGACGTAGTCTGTCTAAAATAGTTAATGGTTCTTGTGTTTCTTTAAAAGTAACAGCGCGAACTTCTTCAAAATCAGGCGGGTAAATGACCGAGTTATGAAATATTGCCCCTTTATCAGATCGAATCTGTTGCATGAAATATGGGTAGTATTTTGTAATTGGCATAACGTCACTAATGCGTTTTACCTTAACATTATCAGCAAGTCGTAAGGTGACTTCTGTAATTACACCTAAGCCACCATAACCGCCGATAGCGCCATAAAATATATCTTGATTTTCTTTTGGGGTCGCCTCGACGATTGAGCCATCTGCTAATACAATTTTGAATTTTTCTACCGATAATATTATTGGACCTTCGCCAATATAACGGCCATGTACATTGACGCTCAATGATCCACCAATGCTAAAGTTGGCATAGCTTTGCATGATTTTTACTGATAAGTTGTAGGGATCAATTAGCTCCTGTACTTGACGCCAAGTTGCCCCTGTTTCAATGGTTAAAAGTTTTTGTTCGGGGTTGAAATCAATTACATGGTTTAGCTTTTGTGTGTCTATTTGAATTCCATTGTTTATTGCTGTTTGTCCACCCATGCTGTATTTTTTACCGGCGATACTGATTGGTCCCTTAGAATTTTTAATCAGTTCGGCAACTTGTTGGGTTGATTCTGGCTGCATAACTGCAGTAACTTCGACAGGTGTCATGCCTGTAACGTCATTAACTACTACTGCTTGCGTTGTTAATGGTAATGCAAGGAAAAGACAGCAGCTCAAGAAAGTGAATTTTTTCATTGTGAATTGTTATATATATGATATTTAATGATAAAAAATTAATTTTACCTGTACTAGGTATATAAATCAATAGGTTATTATTTTTTGAACTAACAGACAAAAACAAACCATAGCGTTTAATACAGTAGCGTTTAATAAATTAAATCGATGTATTGTTATTCCGTAAGAGTAAACCCGATTTGTGTTCCTTTTCCTTGTTCTGTCACAAATACGCCAACTGCGCAGATCAGTTGTTCATTGTAGTAAATCAGTGGGATTCGAGTTCGCATCCATGGTGGAATATTATGCTCTTGCCATAGTTTTTTTATTGGTCGTGAACCATGACGATTAACGATTTGTAATTTTCCTTGAGCATGGAATTGTACAGTCACTTGTTCGTCTTTTTTCGGTAAACGACACGTTAAATGGTGTTGGTGATTGAGCTGTAATTTACCGGCATTATCGGGCAAGAGCAATTCTGACGTTAAGTCCCAGTGGAGTTTTTGTTGTTCAATATTTTGATATAGCGGTAATAGGTAGAGCCGGTTTTGATAACGGCGTATTTGTTTGTTGTTAAGAATAAATTGTGGATTGGCATCTTCTTTGGCTAAGGCAACGGTTGGCCAAATTAATGCTAATTGTTTTTGTGTTGGCATGGCTATTTGTTGAGTTCGCAACCACATGCGCAAAATAGCATTGCGTTTATATTCTGAATAGTTCATTAAAGGAGCAAGGTGCAATTGTCCTTGTTGAGTAACTATTTGTTGAAATTCGGATAATAATAATTCGTTAATCAGTGCTTCTTGTTGTTGGCATAATGTGGCACTGCGTGCCACCATTTGAGAAAAATGAGGCCAGCGTTGATTAATTGTTGGTAAGACATTGAGTCTTAAAAAGTTACGATCGTAGCGGTCATCTTGGTTGCTTTCGTCTTCTATCCACGTTAGATGATGGTGTTTGGCGTAATTTTCAATTTGAGTTCGTGACACAGTTAATAATGGGCGAAGGTGCTGTTTAGTTTCAATAGGCATTGCCGATAATCCAGCTGGGCCACTACCTCGTTTTAACGCTAGAAAAAAGGTTTCGCATTGATCATCAAGGTGTTGAGCGGTGCATAATGTTTCGTTGCTTTTTAGATGATGATAAATCGCTTGGTAACGTGCGTTTCTGGCTTGTTCTTCGATATTTCCTGCATGGGGGGTTAGCTTAACTTTTTCTATGATGAGCGGTACTTGCCACGTTTGGCATTGTTTTTGGCAATGTGTCGCCCAATTGTCAGCATTGTTGCTTAATCCATGATGAATATAAATTGCCCTAAGTGTTAAATTTGGCAATTGGCGTTTGAGCTGTACTAGCGCATGCATTAAGACGCTTGAATCAACCCCTCCACTATAAGCAATCAGGAGGGATGGGTGGTTTTTTATATGATCAAAAATAGTCTGTTCAATGGTGTTTGTAAACAGGGTTTGGTGTTGGTTATTCATTTTCTACCTAATTATACTAAACTCTGTAATGCATTGGTTTTATTTTTTTGTCGTTTTATTCTGTCTAAACCAGCAGCAAGATCGGCAATTAAATCATCAGGATCTTCAAGCCCAATATGTAACCTAATTAGTGTTCCTTTGAAGTCGATGCCTGATACAGGTCTGATGTTAGTAAGTTCTTCAGGTTGGTTAGCTAAAATTAATGATTCAAATCCACCCCATGAGTAAGCCATTGAAAAGTAAGTTAAGTTATCAAGGAAATCAGCTAACTGAACATCAGTTAAATGATCTTTTAAGACAAACGAGAATAAACCACTTGCACCTGTAAAATCGCGTTTAAAGAATTCATGTCCTTTACAGCTTTCTAATGCAGGGTGATTTACTGTGGCAACTTTTGGGTGATGTGCTAACCATTTGGCAACTTTTATGCCGCTTTCATGATGTTGTTTAAGTCTTATTGCTAGTGTTCGTAAGCCTCGGGTTGCCATGTAAGCTGTGTCTGCATCGCACATTTGTCCCATTAGGTAGGAGCGTTCGCGTAGCCTATCCCAACAACGTTGGTTAGCAACTGCGGTGCCTAGCATGGCATCAGAATGGCCAATGAGGTATTTGGTGCCGGCTTGTATTGAGATATCAATATCATGCGCTAAGGCTTTAAATAATATGCCTGCTCCCCAAGTGTTATCCATCATGATAACAATTTCAGGGTTGGCGCTTCGAATAGCTTTGACAATAGTGGGGATGTCTTGCACTTCCATTGTGATGGAACTTGGTGATTCAAGAAATACGACTTTGGTATTGGGTTTTATATAATTGGTGATATTGCTGCCTATTAATGGCGAAAAGTAATCTGTTTCAACCCCGAGATCTTTTAAGATGTGTTGGCAAAATTCTTGGGTAGGTTCGTAAGCCGCTTCGGATACTAAAATATGATCGCCTGTTTTTACAAAGGCTAAAATTGCATTAGCAATGGCCGCTGCACCACATGGGTAAAGGTAACAACCGGCTCCTCCTTCAATGTCTACCATGGCTTCTTGTAGCGCAAAGTGGGTTAGTGTGCCTCGGCGTCCATAAAAAAGTTCACCGTTTGTTCGATTTTTGGTGGCTTCTTTTTTGGCGGCAATGCTATCAAAAACCAGTGATGAGGCTCGTTGAATCACCGAATTAACCGCACCTTGTGTATAACGTTTTTTACGTCCTGCATGGACTAATTTTGTTGGTAATGACATGATGATTCCTTTTGCAATTTAATAAATTTTAATAACAGTTAGCATAGCATGCTGTTAAAATAGTAAAAAATAATTTTTATAAATACCCGTTTACCAATGACGTTAATAATCCAACTAGCTAATTTGAATCATTCAACAATTGATTTTGCGTTATTGCCAAAGCAGATTGTTGATGAGGCCGATAAATTTAATGATGAGCGTAAAAAACAGTTTTTAGTATGTCGCTCAATATTAGCCAATTTACTTAAGCAGTATTGTGATATTTCGATTTTGCCAACAATCGTTGTTGGTGATAATGGTCGTCCTTGTTTTTTAGAGCGTCATTTGCCCGATTTTAATATTAGTCATAGTCAAAATTGGGTGGCGGTAGCGATTTCATTAACGGGTATGATCGGACTTGATGTCGAAGTGGATCGTCCGCGCAAAAATTATTTGAAGGTGGCTAAGAACTTTTTTGCAGATGATGAATATCAATGGTTGATCAAACAAGATGATTCATTAAGGGCTTTTTGGCAATTATGGACGTTGAAAGAATCGGCGTTAAAATTATATGCTAAAGGCGTTTGGCAAATTAAATCGGTTAATGTTGATTTAACTGAGCAAGTGATTACAGCGCCTTTTGCTCAGCATTTTTATTATCAATATCATCAGGTTGATGATGTTCATTTGTCTGTAAACTGTAACGAGCCGATTTCTGAACTTATTTTATTATCTTGATACTGTATTTGATTGCGATTATTTTTTAAATCAATTTAAATCAAATAGATATCTTGTATTATTTGTCTATTATGTTCGTTTAATTGATATTCTTGTGATAACCATTCGTCAATGGTGCCGTAGCGCGCTTTGATCGCATCTAATGCTGCTGTTAGGTACTCTTTTTTAGTTGCAAAGATGATTTTACGCTTTTCAATTTCATCAGGTGTTGCTTTGTTTTTATATTGGCTTAGTAAATATTCTCGATAATCAGATAACAGCTGTTCTGTCTGTAAGTAATCCTGTATTACGCTGTCTTCGCTAACTCCTAATGCAAATAGCACTAATGCAACCCCAACACCCGTACGATCTTTTCCTACTGCACAATGTTGCACTAAAGGTTTGCCTTGCGAAGTTAGTAATAGCGAGGAAAGTTTTTTGTATGCAGGGTTGTTAAATGGTAGTAATTGGTAAAGCTTAATCATAAAATCAAATGGGGAGTTTTTTTTCAGTGCTTGGGTGTGACTTCCCAAGTCACTTGTTAAACTGGCTGTGACTGTATCGCTCAAAGGGTTTGCCGGTACATTAATATATTTTGCGTTATGCCATAGTTTGTCGGGGTTTCGTGCAATTTCATCTTGGTCACGATAGTCTAAAATATAGTGTAGATTTAATTCGTTAGATAAATAAAATTGTTCTTCTTGCGTAATAAGTGAGAATGCCCCTGAACGGTATAACATACCCGATCGTATTTGACGTCCATCAGTTGTTTTGATTCCTCCCAAATCACGAAAATTAATTCCATTTTTTATTGGTACTATTGCGGCCATTATTCTTCCTTATTTCTGCTTAACTTTGCTTGCTATATTAGCATGTTTCTGATTAGAATTAAGCCACTGTTTTTACTTAACTCATGATTAAGGTTCTTATTATGTCAACGTTATCTATTTTGTTATCTGATAAACCCGCACCAACGCAATGGGGCAAGAATGCGTTGTTGAGTTTTTCGGATGATGCTATTACGATTCATTATGATACTCAGCACCGTTTAGGTGCAATTCAGCGGGCAGGGCGCAAGTTAGATAACCAAGGAATAAGTGCCGTTAAATTAAGTGGTGATAATTGGGATCTTGAAGCTTGTTGGCATTTTTGGTTAGGTTATCGGAATGCTAAAAATAGCACTAAAGTTTCTTGGCCAAAACTCAATACTCAAGATAAACAAGAATTAAAACATCGTTTAGCCATTATTGATTGGTGTCGTGATATTGTTAATGAGCAAGCCGAAACGTTAAGCCCGTTAGCACTAGCAACGAAAAGTGCGGAGTTGATTAGTGCCTATTCGTCTGGTGTCTCTTACAATATTATTTCGGGCGAAGCGTTAAAAGAGCATGATTATATGGGGATTTATTCGGTGGGTAAGGGCTCGGATAGACCTGCTGCCTTGCTTGAGCTTGATTATAATCCTTCCAAAAATCCTAATGCTCCAATTGTTGCTTGTTTAGTGGGTAAAGGTATTACCTTTGATTCTGGAGGATATAGCTTAAAACCAAGTAATTTTATGGAATCAATGCGTTCTGATATGGGGGGAGCTGCGTTAGTGACCAGTGCGTTAGCATTAGCCATTGCACGAGGCGTGAATCATCGAATTAAGCTGTATTTATGTTGTGCTGATAATTTGGTTAGTGGTAATGCATTTAAGTTAGGTGATATTATTCGTTATCGTAATGGTAAAACGGTCGAGGTTGATAATACCGATGCCGAAGGGCGTCTTGTCTTGGCTGATGGTTTAATTTGTGCTGATAATGATAAACCTCATTATATTATTGACTGCGCAACACTGACTGGTGCTGCTAAAATTGCGGTAGGGAATGATTATCACTCATTACTTTCGTTTGATGATAACTTTGCTAACCAATTGTTAGCTAGTAGTGATGTTGAACATGAAGCTTTTTGGCGATTACCATTAGCTGAATTTCACCGTTCGCAATTTCCATCATCATTCGCTGATATGGCAAATTCCGGTATACCTAATACCGCTGGAGCGAGCACTGCTGCGGCTTTTTTATCGCATTTTGTTAAAAATTATCAAAACAATTGGCTACATATTGATTGTTCAGCAACATTCCGCAAAAGTGCGACAGCTTTATGGGCAACAGGTGCAACTGGGATAGGGGTAAGAACGTTAGCCAATTTATTAATAGCTTTAAAATAGCTTGGAAATGATAGTTGTAAGTTTAGGATAGATTATTTGGATAAATACCTCTGTAAATCAATTTATTTGCAGAGGTATTTTTTTATTAAGCCGTTTTTTATTAGGATAATAGACGGTGTCAGTTAATTGCTTGTCGTTGTACTATTCTTGAACTACACTCGCTTTTTTAATGTAAATTGGTTCGGTAGGCACATCTCTATGTGGTCCCACGCGTTTAGTTGGGACACTGACAATTTTATCAACGATATCCATCCCTTTAGTTACTTTACCAAATACTGCATAACCATATTGTTGTGGTGATTGATAATTAAGGAAATCATTATTTACTACATTGATAAAAAATTGGCTTGTTGCACTGTTTACTTCACTGGTTCTTGCCATGGCAATAGTGCCTCGGTCATTTTTTAAACCGTTTTCAGCTTCATTTTTAATTGGTGGGTTAGTATCTTTGAATTTTAATTGATCATCAGCACCACCACCTTGAATCATAAATCCTGGAATGACGCGATGGAAAGTTAAATTTTCATAGAATCCACTATTTACGTAATCAAGAAAGTTTTTGGCGGTAATTGGTGCATGTTCGCTGTCTAGTTCGATTTCAATGTCACCCATGCTGGTTTGTAATAGTACTTTGGTGTCAGCTAAAGTAATGCTAGAAAATAAAGTTAGCAATATTGTGATAAATAACAATTTAATTTTTTTCATATAGTTATTCCTTGCTCCAAAAAGAGGGTAGTTGATTATACCGGATATTTAATTATTTTGAATACTATTATGAAAAACCAGATGATTTTTTGTGTTGCAGATCGTAGAAGTATTTAATTGTATAAAATAGTAAAACCAATTGGTTTATTGTATTGATGTTTCCTGAAAAGGAATGCAAAAAAACAAGTGCGTTTATAAATAAAATTAATTTTTTTGTTGTATGTTTTTTATATTAAAACGCTATATTTTCTGAATTTATTTTATAAATAAGTCTATTGAATTTTATGCGATGTATTTTGTGCGATATGCCTTTATTTTTGTCTCATCATGGCATTTGTTGTCAATGTGTTAATAATTTACCTAAATTCAATAAAATTTGTCATCAATGTTGTTTACCACACTCTTTACCGACAGATATCTGTTATCGATGTCGTGTCAAGAAACCCCATTGGGATGAGCTTATTGCGGTTTCTGACTATGTTAATCCATTAAAAAAATTAATTCATCATTTTAAGTTTTACAACAAAGTAGAACTAAATAGAGCATTAGCCAGATTGATGTTTTTAGCTTGGTATCAAAGACGAGAACGAGATGCTTTAGTTAAACCTGATTTGGTAACTTGTGTGCCATTGCATCATATTCGTTATTGGTCTCGTGGCTTTAATCAAGCAGAATTATTGGCAAAGCCTATTGCTAGATGGTTAAATCGGGATTTTTATCCTTATTTGTTGTCTCGGAATAAAGGTAGGCAAGATCAAAAAAGTTTGTCTCTTACAGAACGAATTGCTAATGTCGAAACGCTTTTTATGTGTCATCAAGATCTGTCAAAAAAATCGATAATGCTTATTGATGATATTGTTACAACGGGTAATACAGTTAATGTCATTAGTCAGCAATTAAAAAAATGTGGTGCAACGAGTGTTCAAGTTGTTTGTTTATGCCGTACAGTATTGTAAAATATTAAACAACCCCTATAATAACCAAGAAAGTTAGTCAACTATTATTATATTATAAATGATATTAGGTTTATTAATTACCTAATGACATTAAAGTGAGGGGTTATGTCTATTATCACTATTTCTGAGTCAGCTCAACAACACTTTAAAAAATTGCTTGCTAATCAACCTGATGGAACACAAATCCGGGTATTTGTTATTAACCCTGGTACGCCAAGTGCTGAATGTGGTGTTTCATATTGTCCTGCTGATACGGTGGAAGATAGTGATATTGAAGAAAAGTATACCGATTTTTCAGTTTATATCGATGAAATTAGTGCGCCATTTTTAGAAGAAACCGTTATTGATTACGTGACGGATGAATTAGGTTCGCAATTAACATTAAAAGCGCCAAATTCAAAAATGAAGAAAGTCGCTGACGATGCGCCACTTATTGAACGTGTTAACTATGCAATCCAAGCGCAGATTAATCCTCAATTAGCTAGCCATGGGGGGCATGTTAGTTTAGTTGAGTTAACTGAAGATAATTATGTTATATTGCAATTTGGTGGTGGATGTAATGGATGTTCAATGGTCGATTACACCTTGAAGGAAGGTATCGAAAAGCAATTAATGGCAGAATTTCCAGAGCTTGCCGGTGTAAAAGATATTACTGAACATCAAGCCGGAGCGCACTCGTTTTGCTGAAAATAAATTTTATTTAAGCCTTGCTTATTGCTAGGATTGAGTCATAATCGACTGATGTTTGCCATTTGATATTATGATGAGGTTTTATGAATCAAGTTAGTATTATTTCAGATCTTATCGTTTGGATTGAAAAAAATTTGGAGCAACCGTTATCTATCGATCATGTTGCACAAAAATCAGGTTATTCTAAGTGGCATTTACAACGTATGTTTAAAGAGGTAACAGGTCAGGTACTTGGTACTTATATTAGGCATCGTCGTTTAACTTATGCAGCACTTGCTTTGCGTATGACAAGTAAGCCTATTTTAGATATTGCGATGCAATATCGTTTTGATTCTCAGCAAACCTTTACTCGGTCCTTTAAAAAACAATTTAATGAGACTCCCGCAAGTTATCGCAGAGGTGAATTTTGGGATCCTACCGGTTTAACTCCTGCGATTGAATTAAATAAAAGTCAGTTTTTATTGCCTGAGCCGAAATTCGTTAATATGCCCAAAAAAACTTTTTGGGGTATTACATTTAAGAATAATTGTAATTTTAGTCAATTATTAGATGAAGAAAATAAACTAAGAACTCAATTTTTTTATAATTATATATCACGCTGTAATAGTAAATGTGAAAACCTACCAGATAAAATTTATGCTTTTAGTCGTATATTGAAAAGCAAAGATAATGCTAATGAACAAGAGCTGTTTTATACAATTACCTTAGATCATAATAATGATCTTGAGCATATTGAGCAGTTTGTTAGTGAGGGGGGATTATACCTTTGTTTTAAATATGTTGGTTCACCAGATAAGTTTAGCGATTTTATTTCTCGAGTTCATTTAGCTGCTATGCCTGCATTAAAAGTGCGTTTACGCTACTCTAGTTGTATAATTGAAATTCATCATAACCTTCACGATGATAGTATCGAATCGGTTAAAGATATTAAGCATATGGAGTGTGATTATTGTTTGCCAGTTGTGGCTGAAAGTGGCGTCAATATCCAATCAAATTTATTGTCATAGCAAAATAAGTCAATTTATTGATAGATATTGACAGTTATATTTAATTATCTGATTTTAATAAATTGTTTTCTAGCCATTTTTTGAATTCAGGTGTTGATTCTTTAAGGCTATTGGAGCCTCTGGTTACTGTTGCAATGCCAATTTTGAGTTGTTCTTTTAGTTGGCGTTGATTGATTGAGCCATCGAGGAGTGAATGTACAATTTTGACTCGAGTGATTAGTGCATCGCGTTCATCAGCGGTCATTAATAGTTTTAATATATCAAGTGAGTAACCATCATTAAATGCTTGGTGTAATATTTCAACCGTTTGTTTCCATTCGTTAGTTTTCATTATAATCACCGTTAATATTGTTTATTAAATTCATTTGAATTAAGAATATTGACATTTTTTTGCCCTAGGATTATTTGATAAATATAATCATATACTAATACGTTTTTGACATAATTACGTGTTTCTGTAAATGGTATACTATCTATAAATGCGACAGCATCAAGTTTTCCGTTGCTCGCTTTTAACCAGCGTTTAACATTATTGGGTCCTGCATTATAAGCTGCTGAAGATAATATACGGTTATTATTATTTTGTAGATAAACAGTGTTTAGATACGAAGTGCCTAACTGTATATTGGTTAGCGGGTTAAATAATTGCTCTGATGAAACATAAGTGACTGAATTGACTTTTTTAGCTGTTTCTTTGGCTGTTGCTGGCATTAATTGCATTAGCCCTCGAGCGCCAGCAGGTGACTTAGCGTTAGTATCAAGTGCACTTTCTTGACGAGAAATAGCTAAAGCATAAGATAACGTAATGGTTTTTTCTTTTAATGCATTATTATATAAGTCTTTGTACATAATAGGTAAACGTTCTGTCCAGTTATTCCAAAGCTTGCCAGCAATAGTTGCTTGAATACTAAGATCACCCCATCCCTTTTGTAAGGCATATTGAGATAACGGTATATATTCATCTTTATTTGTTTGATTATTTAACATATATCGCCATTCTTTGACTGATTCTGATGCCATGCCTAAATAACGTAATTCGTTGATTCTTTTTACATAGTGTTGATTATCATATTTTCTTTTTAATGCTGATATTTCTGATTGTGTGATTTTTTTTGATTGGTTATTGATTGAATAAGGCTGATTAAGCGTTTGTGCACTTATCATGCCATAAAATCCACGGTTGGTTGTGAGCTTTTTCAAAATGCTGTTAGCTTCATTTTTTTGATTTTTATTTAGCAGTACTCGAGCTTGCCAATATTGCCATTCCTCTTTTAATTGATCTTCTGGGGGTAATTGTGCTATCCAATAAGCTATGTCAGTAAAGTTATAAGCATCGATAGCAAGTCGGATGCGTTTTTCAACTAATGCTGTATCATGATATTTTGCTATGTAGCTATCACGCCATTTTATCTGTTCGCTCGTTGCCGAATCATTAAAGTAGCGGTTAGCTAAGCTTTTTTGTAACATAATTTGCTCTGCTTCATTTAAGGCCTGTTGTTTAACTAGTTTTGGTAATAATGATGCAGCTAAGTTTATGTCTGCTTTTGCTAAGCGAGGAAATGATGCTAAGACAACTTTTTTAGTGAAAGTATTAGCTTTAATATTTTTTGAAAAATCTTCTAATTTTCTAGGGTTATCTAGTACAGCCACTAAATTTGTTTTTGTTGTTTTATAACTGTTATCAAGTAAGTTTACTAGATGTTTGGTTAACTTTAAATTATTTGCTTCAAGAGCCAGTTCAATACGCAATAATATTAATTTAGTCGTTTGTTTACCTGCTTGTGACCATGCGTTGAGTAATGGATCGCAAGCCGAAGGAAGTTCTTTACCTGTCATCCAAAGTGATTCAATTGTACTAAAGGCTGTTTTGTCGTTTCCTTTTTGTAATAATGCGTATTGGTAGTGACAATTAGAAAGTATTGAGTTGTCTTTTGGAAACGAAATAATTGAGTTCCAATCTTGACGATTGCTTAATTCTGTTAAGTAAGATTGGCTTAATGAAGCCGTTAGTGGAAAATCATGATACTGGTTAACAAAGTCACTGACTGTTTGTGGTGAAACAATTTTTATGTTGTTTTGAAAAAATTGTACAGCGGCATAAGGATATAATGGGTAATCTTTTATGGCTGAAAGTAATGTTTGTTGTTCTTCAAAATTAAGTGTTTGATAAGAATTAAGCCATTTTTGGTAATGTTCTCGCAGTTTCTTTTCAGAATTATCTGCATAACTACTACTTGTGAATATTAGGCATGTTACCAAAAAACAACGTAATACTAATTTCATCCTTTAACTCCCATATGAATTTAGTTTATTAGATTAGCATATTACGCTATGATTCGTCGACGATGAACTATAGGGTAATTCCTACTAAAATACTCAACTAAATACTTGACTAAATTAAGTGGATATATACAATAAGTATTACCAAATATAGAGGAATGATCAATGAAATTGACATCAAAAGGACGATATGCGGTAACAGCAATGCTTGATGTCGCATTGCATGCTGATTCTGGACCGGTATCTCTTGCAGATATTTCAGAACGTCAAGAAATCTCGCTTTCTTACCTTGAACAATTATTTGCTCGGTTACGCAAAAATGGCTTAGTGCAAAGCGTTAGAGGTCCAGGCGGAGGTTATATTCTTAGTCGTAGTATGGATCAAATCGCTATTAGCTCAATTGTTAAAGCTGTTGATGAAACAGTTCATGCAACAAAGTGCCATGGGCAAGATGGTTGTCAAGGCGGGGTTAGGTGTTTAACGCATACGCTTTGGAATGAATTAAGTGAACGTATTGATGATTTTTTAACGAGCATTACACTGAGTGAGCTTGTGAATAATCAAGAAGTCAAAGCTGTTGCTAATCGACAAAGTAATATACAACACGTCCAAATTAATTAATAAAAATAGAATATAGAATTTGTAATTGGGAGTAATTAATGAAACTACCTATTTATATGGATTATGCAGCCACAACGCCTGTTGATCCTAGAGTCGCTGAAAAAATGATGCAGTATTTAACTCCTGATGGTATTTTTGGTAATCCAGCGTCTCGTTCTCATAAGTTTGGGTGGCAAGCAGAAGAAGCCGTTGACATTGCCAGAAATCAGATTGCTGATTTGATCGGGGCAGATTCGCGCGAAATCGTTTTTACATCAGGTGCAACTGAAGCCGATAATTTAGCAATTAAAGGTGCCGCTCATTTTAATAATGCCAAAGGTAAGCATATTATTACTTGTAAAACTGAGCATAAAGCTGTGCTTGATACCTGTCGCCAACTTGAAAGAGAAGGCTATGAGGTAACTTATTTGGCACCGGAATCTAATGGTATACTTGATCTAGATAAACTTGCATCCGCAATGCGTAGTGATACAACAGTTGTGTCGATTATGCATGTTAATAATGAAACAGGTGTCATACAAGACATTGAAAAAATTGGCAATATGTGTCGTGAACGAGGTATTGTTTTTCACGTTGATGCAACGCAAAGCGTAGGTAAATTGCCGATTGATTTAACTAAGTTAAAAGTTGATTTGATGTCCTTTTCGGGGCATAAAATTTATGGTCCTAAAGGGATTGGTGGACTTTATGTAAGGCGTAAACCTCGTGTACGCATTGAAGCTCAAATGCATGGTGGTGGACACGAGAGGGGTATGCGCTCTGGTACTTTACCTGTGCATCAAATTGTTGGCATGGGTGAAGCATATCATATTGCTAAAGAGGTAATGGCAACTGAAATGCCACGTTTGTTGGCACTTAAAAATCGTTTATGGAACGGTTTAAAAGATATTGAAGAAGTTTATCTTAACGGTTCTTTAGAGCACAGTGTACCAAATATTTTAAATGTTAGTTTTGCCTATATTGAAGGTGAATCTTTGATGATGGCTTTGAAAGATTTGGCTGTTTCATCTGGTTCGGCTTGCACATCTGCTAGTTTAGAACCGTCTTATGTTTTGAGAGCATTAGGTCTTAATGATGAGCTAGCACATAGTTCAATTCGCTTTTCAATTGGTCGTTTTTCGACTGAAGAAGAAATTGATTATGTGATTAAGCTAGTTAAAGAATCAATTGGTAAACTTAGAAATTTGTCCCCACTTTGGGAAATGTTTAAAGACGGTATTGATCTGTCAACCATTAAATGGTCAGCACATTAAGATTAGGAGTAAATTATGGTGTACAGTGAAAAAGTTGTTGATCATTATGAAAATCCACGTAATGTTGGTTCGTTTGATCAAAATGATCCTAATGTCGGTAGTGGCATGGTTGGTGCCCCTGCGTGTGGCGATGTGATGCGTTTACAAATTAAAGTAAATGATAATGGTATTATCGAAGATGCTAAGTTTAAAACGTATGGTTGCGGTAGTGCAATTGCATCAAGTTCTTTGGTGACGGAATGGATAAAAGGTAAATCATTAGACGAAGCTGAAGCGATTAAAAATACTGATATTGCACAAGAGCTTGCATTGCCACCAGTTAAAATCCATTGTTCAATTTTAGCTGAAGATGCAATTAAAGCTGCTATCGATGACTATAAGACTAAAAAAGGACAACGTTAATGGCGATCACGTTAACAAATAATGCAGCCAATCGTGTTCAGGCTTTTTTAGCAAATCGAGGAAAAGGCGTTGGGCTCCGGTTAGGCGTTAAAACATCGGGTTGTTCGGGAATGGCGTATGTCTTAGAGTTTGCCGATGTAATTAACGATGATGATAGTGTCTTTGAAGACAAAGAAGTTAAAGTTATCGTTGATAAAAAAAGTTTAGTCTATATTGATGGCACTGAACTTGATTTTGTCAAAGAAGGATTAAATGAGGGTTTCAAGTTTAATAACCCTAATGCACACCATGAATGTGGTTGTGGCGAAAGCTTTAATGTGTAATTGGGTACCATAGTTATGGTTAATTATTTTGAATTATTAGGTTTACCAGCTCAATTACCAGTAGATGTTGCACAGTTAACCTCTCATTATCAACAATTGCAAAGACAGTATCACCCAGATAATTTTGCTACTGTAGCTGATAGTGATAAAGTGGCTGTTATTCAAAAATCAGCCGCTATTAATGATGGTTATCGAACTTTAAAAAATCCGATCAAAGCGGCGGAGTATTTTTTATCTTTGCAAGGTTTTGATGTGGCAACTGAGCAAAATATTATTCATGATGCTGATTTTTTAATGGAACAATTTTCTTTACGTGAACAGCTTGACGATATAGAAAACCAATCTAATTTTGAGGCTTTAGATCGTTTCCATGAAGAAATTATTAAACGTGAAAAAACAATATATAACGAGCTATTACAATTTATCTCAAAGCAAGATTGGCAAATTGCACTTAATCAAATTTATAAAATCCGTTACCTAACTAGATTGATTGAACAAATCGAAAAGTTACAAGAAAAACAATTTGATTTATAATTTAAGATAAGTAACGTATTGATAGAGATAGATTAAATGGTATTATTACAAATCAGTGAGCCAGGACAAACCCCACTGCCACATCAACGTCGTATTGCTGTGGGTATTGATCTTGGTACAACTAATTCATTAGTCGCAACAGTGCGCAGTGGTCAATCAGAAGTATTGCCCGATTTAGATGGTAATTCGTTGTTACCATCAGTTGTCCATTATGGTGTTGATCATGATGAAAACCCTGTTATTACAGTGGGAAAAAACGCTAAAAGTAATGCCGTTAATGATCCGCAAAATACCGTTAGCTCTATTAAGCGATTAATGGGGCGAAGTTTATCTGATATAGATTTATCACATTTTCCATATACTTTTTCACAAACTGAAAATAGCGTACCTTTATTAAACTTGCCTAATGGTCAAGTCAATCCAATACAAGTTTCGTCCGAAATTTTGATTGCTTTAGCTGAGCGAGCAAGGCAGAGCTTGCAAGGGGAAATAGATGGTGCTGTTATTACTGTTCCTGCCTATTTTGATGATGCGCAAAGGCAGGCAACGAAAGATGCCGCAAAATTAGCGGGTTTACATGTTCTTCGATTATTAAATGAGCCGACTGCTGCTGCAATTGCGTATGGCTTAGATTCAGGAAAAGAAGGTGTTATTGCGGTTTATGATTTAGGTGGTGGAACATTTGATATCTCTATTTTACGTTTACATCAAGGTGTTTTTGAAGTTCTGTCAACTGGTGGTGATTCTGCACTTGGTGGTGATGATTTTGATCGGTTACTTGCTGACTATATAAAAAGAGAGTTAGGATTGGTTAATAATATAGATCCTTATCTTAATCAAAAAATTAGTAATCAAGCTACTGAAATAAAAATTTTGCTAAGTCATCAAGATTCTGCTGTCTTTTCTCTTGATAATCTGTCGTTGACTATTACTCGCCAGCAATTTCAATACTTAATCGAGCCATTGGTCAAACGTACTTTGGCAGTTTGTCGTCGTGCGTTAAAAGATGCAGACATTAATGTCGATGAAATAGTTGAAGTTGTTATGGTTGGAGGTTCTACTCGTGTTCCTTTAGTACGAGAATTAGTAGGTGATTATTTTAAAACCAATCCGTTAACTTCTATTGATCCAGACAAAGTTGTTGCAATTGGTGCGGCTATTCAAGCTGATATTCTTGTAGGAAATAAGCCTGATTCTGATATGTTGTTGCTTGATGTTATTCCATTATCGCTAGGAATAGAAACAATGGGGGAATTAGTTGAAAGAATTATTCCAAGGAATAGTACTATTCCATGTGCAAGGGCTCAAGAATTTACTACTTTTAAAGATGGTCAAACAGCCATGATGATTCATGTGCTACAAGGTGAGCGTGAAAGTGTTAGTGATTGTCGTTCGCTGGCTAAATTTATTTTACGAGGGATTCCTCCTATGCCTGCTGGAGGAGCACATATTCGTGTAACTTTTCAAGTTGATGCGGATGGGTTATTAAGCGTTACGGCAATGGAAAAATCAACAGGTGTTGAAGCTTCAATTCAAGTTAAACCATCTTATGGATTGAGTGATAAAGAAATTGCAACCATGATTCAAGATTCAATTAGTCATGCTCAGCAGGATAAACAGGTAAGAATGCTTGCCGAACAAAAAGTTGAAGCTGCTAGAGTGCTCGAAAGTTTACAAAGTGCTTTAGATAAAGATGCTGATTTATTGAATGAAAAAGAACTTAAACAAATTTTAGTTGCTAAGCATCAATTACAAGCAGCGAGTGAATTAGACGATAGTCAAATAATTGCAGAACAAATTAAAATTGTTGATAACGTGACACAAGATTTTGCAGCTAAGCGTATGGATAGGTCAATTCGCCACGCTTTAACAGGTCATAAAGTTGACGAGATTTAACTAACGAGATTATTATGCCAAAAATTACCTTTTTACCGAACGCCGATCTTTGCCCAGAAGGAAAAACTGTCGAGGCACAAGAAGGTGAATCTATTTTAGACGTTGCTTTGCGTAATGATATTGAGATAGAACATGCTTGTGAAATGTCGTGCGCGTGTTCCACATGTCATTGTATTGTTCGTAAAGGATTTGATTCACTTGAACAAAGTGATGAACAAGAAGATGACATGCTAGATAAAGCATGGGGAGTTGAACCACATAGTCGTTTAAGTTGCCAAGCACGTGTTACTAATGAAGATCTAGAAGTTGAGATTCCAAGATATAGCCTTAATCACGCTAAAGAAGATCATTAATTTGCCATTGTCATTCTAATTAAGGTCAATGTGATTGCCAAAAATAATTAATTATAAAAAATTGGTATTAGACGTTTAAAATTCAATACCTTTAATATGATAGTGTGATTTTTATTATAAGAAACCAATTTGTTAATTACCGCTTGCATTAGTTCACTAATGCCGTATAATTAGTAGCACTTTGCTTATTGTGTTTGGATAAGCAAATGATACAAAAGATATAATTACTAAATTAAAAACAGTTAATTATATCAACAATACCTCCGATCTGGGGGTTACGAAAAAGAACGGATTACACTCTCCTGTCAATCGAAACAGGGCAAGAGGAGTAATCTTTTGTTATAACTTTTAAATAATGGAGCTCTGGTCTCATGTCGAACCAAAGAATCCGTATTCGGTTAAAAGCGTTTGATCATCGTTTGATTGATCAATCAACTGCTGAAATTGTAGAAACTGCGAAGCGCACTGGTGCGCAGGTTCGTGGTCCTATTCCATTACCGACACGCAAAGAACGTTTCACTGTATTGATTTCTCCGCATGTTAATAAAGATGCACGTGATCAATATGAGATTCGTACTCATAAGCGTCTAGTTGATATCGTTGAGCCAACTGAAAAAACAGTTGATGCTTTAATGCGTCTAGACCTTGCTGCCGGTGTTGATGTGCAGATCAGTTTAGGTTAATCCTAAGCTGAATGATTGAGAGGTCGAAACAATGATTGGTTTAATCGGTCGTAAAGTAGGAATGACACGAATCTTTACTGAAGAAGGTGTTTCTATTCCTGTCACCGTAGTTGAAGTTCAAAGCAACCGAGTTACTCAAGTTAAAACACTTGAGAATGACGGTTATCAAGCTATTCAGGTTACAACTGGCAGCAAAAAAGCAAGTCGTGTAAACAAACCTGAAGCAGGTCATTTCGCTAAGGCTGGCGTTGAAGCTGGTCGTGGTCTATGGGAATTCCGTTTTGAAGAAGGCGAATTTACTGTAGGTCAAAGTATTAACGTTGATATTTTTACTGACGTTAAAAAAGTTGATGTTACTGGGACATCTAAAGGTAAAGGTTTTGCTGGCGTGACTAAACGTTGGAATTTCCGTACTCAAGATGCTACTCATGGTAACTCTTTGGCACACCGTGGTCATGGCTCTATCGGTCAAAACCAAACTCCGGGTAAAGTGTTTAAAGGTCGTAAAATGGCAGGTCACTTAGGTAATGAACGTGTAACTGTTCAAAACTTAGATATTGTACGTGTTGATGCTGAACGTAATCTTTTATTAATTAAAGGTGCGGTTCCTGGTGCAATCAATAGTGACGTAATTGTTAAACCGGCAATCAAGGCTTAACGTCGAGGAGATAGAGATGGAATTAGTAGTAAAAGACGCGAAAGCGCTTTCTGTTTCCGAAACTACCTTCGGACGTGAGTTTAATGAAGCGTTAGTTCATCAAGTGGTTGTTGCTTATGCATCTGCTGCTCGTCAGGGCTCTCGTGCACAAAAAACTCGTGCAGAAATCGCTGGTTCAGGCAAAAAACCATGGCGTCAAAAAGGCACAGGTCGTGCTCGTTCAGGTTCTATTAAGAGCCCAATTTGGCGTAGTGGTGGTGTGACATTTGCAGCAAAACCACAAGATCATAGCCAAAAAGTTAACCGCAAAATGTATCGTGGTGCATTAAAGAGTATTTTCTCTGAATTAGTGCGTCAAGAACGTTTAATTGTTGTTGAAACATTTACTGTTGAAGCACCTAAGACTAAATTATTAACTCAGAAATTAAATGATATGAACCTTAATGATGTTCTTATTATCGCTTCTGAAGTTGATGAAAATCTTTTCTTAGCAGCACGCAACTTACATAAAGTTGATGTGCGTGATGTAGCAGGTATTGATCCAGTTAGTTTGATTGCATTTGACAAAGTAGTTATCACTGTTGATGCTGTTAAACAAGTAGAGGAGATGTTAGCATGATTCGTGAAGAGCGTCTGCTTAAAGTCCTGCGAGCACCACATGTTTCTGAAAAAGCATCTATTTCAATGGAAAAAACAAATACATTAGTATTGAAAGTTGCTAAAGATGCTACTAAGAGAGAGATTAAAGCCGCAGTTGAACAACTATTTGAAGTTAAAGTAGATGACGTTAATACACTTGTTGTTAAAGGCAAAGTAAAACGTCGTGGTCAACAAATCGGTCGCCGTAGCGACTGGAAAAAAGCTTACGTTACTTTAGCAGAAGGTCAAAATTTAGACCTTGCTGGCGTCGCTGAGTAATTCGGAGGAGTAAGAACAATGGCAGTTGTTAAGTGTAAACCTACATCTCCGGGTCGTCGCCACGTTGTTAAAGTGGTTAACCCAGAGTTGCATAAAGGTAAGCCTTATGCACCGTTGCTTGATTCAAAAAGCAAAACTGGTGGTCGCAATAATAATGGTCGTATCACTACCCGTCATATTGGTGGTGGTCATAAACAACATTATCGTATTGTCGATTTTAAGCGTAATAAAGATGGTATTCCAGCAGTTGTTGAACGTTTGGAATATGATCCAAACCGTAGTGCAAATATTGCATTGGTTTTATATAAAGACGGTGAACGTCGTTATATTTTAGCGCCTAAAGGCTTAAAAGCAGGTGATCAGATCCAATCTGGTGTTGACGCATCGATTAAAACAGGTAACTGTTTACCAATGCGTAATATTCCAGTCGGTTCTACCGTACATAATATTGAAATGAAACCAGGTAAAGGCGGACAACTTGCTCGCTCTGCTGGTAGTTATGTTCAAATCGTTGCTCGTGATGGTGCATATGTAACATTACGTTTGCGTTCAGGTGAAATGCGTAAAGTATTATCTGATTGCCGAGCTACTATCGGTGAAGTGGGTAATTCAGAGCATATGCTTCGCGTATTAGGTAAAGCGGGTGCTTCGCGTTGGCGTGGTATTCGTCCTACTGTTCGTGGTACAGCAATGAACCCGGTAGACCATCCACATGGTGGTGGTGAAGGTCGTAACTTTGGTAAACATCCTGTGTCTCCATGGGGTCAAAAAGCCAAAGGATTGAAAACGCGTAGCAACAAACGTACTGATAAGTACATTGTTCGCCGTCGCAATAAGAAATAATTAATATAGAGGATTAGCTATGCCACGTTCTCTCAAGAAGGGTCCTTTTATTGACCTACACTTGCTGAAGAAGGTAGAGAAAGCGGTGGAAAGCGGGGACAAGAAACCAATTCGTACTTGGTCCCGTCGTTCAACGATCTTTCCTAACATGATCGGTTTGACCATCGCTGTCCATAATGGTCGTCAGCACGTTCCAGTTTATGTTTCCGACGAAATGGTTGGTCATAAATTGGGTGAATTCGCGCCGACTCGTACTTATCGCGGTCACGCAGCTGATAAGAAAGCTAAGAAGAAATAAGTAGGAGAAAGAGATGGAAACAATTGCAAAGTACCGCCACGCTCGTTCTTCTGCACAAAAAGTTCGCTTAGTTGCAGATCTTGTTCGCGGTAAGAAAGTGTCTCAGGCACTAGATATTTTAACGTACACCAATAAAAAAGCGGCTGTACTTGTTAAAAAAGTATTAGAGTCTGCTATTGCTAATGCAGAGCATAACGATGGTGCTGATATTGATGATCTAACAGTTGCGAAAATTTTCGTAGATGAAGGCCCAACCATGAAGCGTATTATGCCTCGTGCGAAAGGTCGTGCAGATCGAATTTTGAAGCGTACGAGTCACATCACCGTGATCGTCTCAGATCGCTAGGCTGGAGAATAGCAATGGGTCAAAAAGTAAATCCAAATGGTATCCGATTAGGCATTGTCAAGCCTTGGACATCTACATGGTATTCGGGTACAAAGACATTCGCTGATAATTTAGAAAGTGATTTTAGAGTACGTGAATTCTTAAATAAAGAATTAGCTCAAGCGTCTATCTCTAAAATTGTGATCGACCGTTCAGCAGAAACTAACGTTCGCATTACTATTCATACTGCTCGTCCGGGTATTGTGATTGGTAAAAAAGGCGAGGACGTTGAAAAATTACGTAATGCCGTAGCTTCTATTGTCAATAAATATAAAGACAAAAGAGAAAAACGTGATGTTGCAGTACAAATTAATATTGCTGAAGTTCGTAAACCAGAACTAGATGCTAAATTAGTTGCTGATAGTATCACTTCTCAGTTAGAACGCCGCGTTATGTTCCGTCGTGCTATGAAACGTGCGGTTCAAAATGCAATGAAGGCAGGTGCTAAAGGTATCAAAGTTGAAGTAAGTGGTCGTTTAGGCGGCGCTGAAATTGCTCGTAGCGAGTGGTATCGTGAAGGTCGCGTACCTTTACATACATTACGAGCTGATATCGACTATGGTTTGTCTGAAGCATTAACTACCTACGGTATTATTGGTGTTAAAGTGTGGATCTTCAAAGGTGAGATCCTTGGTGGTATGGCTGCCGTTGAACAAGCAGAAAAACAACCTGCTGCTCAACCGAAAAAGCAGCGCAAAGGCCGAAAACAATAAGGAGCGTCGCTGATGTTACAACCAAAGCGTACAAAATTCCGTAAAGTGCACAAGGGCCGCAATCGTGGTCTTGCTGTAAGTACTGACGTTAGTTTCGGTACATTCGGTCTTAAGGCTGTGGGTCGTGGTCGTTTGACTGCGCGCCAGATCGAAGCGGCACGTCGTGCAATGACTCGTGCAGTTAAGCGTCAAGGTAAAATCTGGATTCGAGTTTTCCCTGATAAACCAATTACTGAAAAACCGCTTGCAGTGCGTATGGGTAAAGGTAAGGGTAACGTTGAATACTGGGTTGCACAGATTCAACCAGGTAAAGTCCTTTATGAAATGGACGGTGTACCGGAAGAAGTTGCTCGTGAAGCATTTGCGTTGGCAGCTGCAAAACTGCCAATTAAAACCACCTTTGTGATTAAGACGGTGATGTAAATGAAAGCAAAAGAGCTACGCGAAAAAAGCGTTGAAGAGTTAAATACTGAACTTCTTAATTTATTACGTGAGCAATTTAACTTACGTATGCAATTAGCTGGAGGTCAGTTAACACAAACTCATATGTTAAAACAAGTGCGTCGTAATATTGCACGTGTTAAAACGTTATTAACTGAAAAGGCGGGTGCGTAATATGACTACTGAAGTAAAAATTCGTACTCAGCAAGGTCGTGTTATTAGCGACAAAATGGATAAATCTGTTACTGTTGCTATTGAACGTAAAGTGAAGCATCCGTTATATGGTAAGTTCATTAAACGTACGACTAAATTGCATGTACATGATGAAAACAACGAGTGTGGTATTGGTGATACTGTAGAAATTAAAGAGTGTCGTCCATTATCAAAAACCAAATCTTGGACTCTTGTTCGAATCGTTGAAAAAGCAGTTATCTAATCTTTTTTGATTAAAAACTGTACATAATATAATAAACGGCTCAACGGCCGTTTATTTTATGCTATCCATTTTATCTGAGTGGTGTTATACTATTCGCCCTCACGTAAGTGGGTTTTTGGTTGTCTATTCTTATCCATGGTAGTTGAGGTGGATGAAGGTAGATTAGACAATAATTTATTTATACGGAGCATTAAAATGATCCAAGAACAGACAAGGCTAGATGTTGCCGATAACTCTGGCGCACGTAGTGTAATGTGTATCAAAGTTCTCGGTGGATCACACCGTCGTTATGCAGCGGTTGGTGATATCATCAAAGTTACCATTAAAGAAGCAATTCCACGTGGTAAAGTTAAAAAAGGTGATGTACTTAAGGCTGTTGTTGTGCGCACAAGAAAAGGTGTTCGTCGCCCTGATGGATCTGTCATTCGTTTCGATCGTAATGCTTGTGTTATTTTAAATAATAACAGTGAGCAACCGATTGGTACGCGTATTTTTGGACCGGTCACTCGTGAACTTCGTTCTGAGAAGTTTATGAAGATCATTTCATTAGCACCAGAAGTACTGTAAGGAGCGGGTAATGGCAGCGAAAATCCGTCGAGAAGATGAAGTTATCGTGTTAACTGGTAAAGATAAAGGTAAACGCGGTAAAGTAAAAAGCGTTTTGTCTACAGGCAAAGTGATTGTTGAAGGTATTAATTTGGTTAAAAAACACCAAAAACCAGTACCAGCATTAAATCAAGAAGGTGGAATTGTTGAGAAAGAAGCAGCTATTAATGTTTCTAATGTCGCAATTTTTAACCCGGCTACAGGCAAAGCAGATCGCGTAGGCTTTCGTATTGAGAACGGTAAAAAAGTCCGTTTTTATAAGTCTACTAATGAATTAATCAATTAAGTAATTTGGAGTGTACGATGGCGAAACTGCATGATTACTACAAAGCACAGGTAGTAAATAAACTGCAAGAACAGTTTGGCTACAAATCTGTCATGCAAGTCCCTCGGATCGAAAAGATCACCTTGAATATGGGTGTGGGTGAAGCAATTACTGATAAGAAATTATTAGATAATGCGGTTGCAGATTTAGCTGCAATCAGTGGTCAAAAACCACTTGTCACAAAAGCACGCAAATCAGTTGCTGGTTTTAAAATCCGTCAAGGGTATCCTATTGGTTGTAAAGTGACTTTACGTGGCGAACGTATGTGGGAATTTTTTGAACGTCTAGTTTATATTGCTCTTCCTCGTACTCGAGATTTTCGTGGTTTAAGCGCAAAATCTTTTGATGGTCGTGGTAACTATAGCATGGGTGTTCGTGAGCAAATCGTTTTCCCTGAAATCGATTATGATAAAGTTGATCGTGTTCGTGGTTTAGATATCACTATCACAACAACTGCACAATCAGATGAAGAAGGCCGAGCTTTATTATCTGCCTTTAACTTCCCATTTCGTAAGTAAGGTAGGGCATAATGGCTAAACAATCAATGATTGAACGCGATAAGAAACGCGTAAAGCTAGCAGAAAAATATTTTGCAAAGCGTCAAGAATTAAAAGCGATTATCTCTGATCTTAATGCATCAGATGAAGATCGTTGGAATGCAGTGCTTAAATTGCAAACGCTTCCTCGTGATTCTAGTCCATCACGTCAACGTCGTCGTTGTCGTCAAACTGGTCGTCCTCATGGCGTCCTTCGTAAGTTTGGTTTAAGCCGTATTAAGGTTCGTGAATCAGCCATGCGTGGTGAGATTCCTGGTCTTAAAAAGGCAAGTTGGTAATCAGGGGAGTGTTATAGATGAGCATGCAAGATCCTATTGCAGATATGTTGACCCGTATTCGTAACGGTCAATCTGCGAATAAAGTTGCAGTCACCATGCCTTCCTCTAAGCTAAAAGTGGCAATTGCCAATGTGCTAAAAGAAGAAGGTTATATTGGGGACTATAAAGTTGTTGGTGACACTAAGCCAGAATTGGAAATTACTTTAAAATATTTCCAAGGTAAAGCTGTTGTAGAAAGCATCAAACGTGTTAGCCGTCCAGGTCTACGTATTTATAAACGTAAAGACGAATTGCCAAAAGTAATGGCTGGACTAGGTATCGCAGTTGTTTCTACTTCTAAAGGTGTTATGACTGATCGTGCAGCACGCCAAGCAGGTCTTGGTGGTGAAATTATCTGCTACGTAGCGTAAGGGAGAAAAAAATGTCTCGTGTTGCAAAAGCACCTGTCGTTGTTCCTGCTGGCGTAGAGGTAAAACTCAATGGTCAGGTAATTACGATTAAAGGTAAAAATGGCGAGTTATCTCGCACAATAAACAACGCTGTTGTTATTAATCAAGAAGAAGGTCAAATTAAATTTGCTCCTCGTGATGGTTTTGCTGATGCTTGGGCTCAAGCAGGTACTGCTCGTGCGTTGATTAATGCAATGGTTATTGGTGTTACTGAAGGTTTTACTAAAAAACTTCAGCTAGTTGGTGTCGGTTATCGTGCACAAGTGAAAGGTAATGCAATTGGTTTATCTCTTGGATATTCTCATCCAATAGAACATCAATTACCTGCAGGTGTAACAGCTGAATGTCCTTCTCAAACTGAAATCGTACTAAAAAGTGCTGATAAACAGTTAATTGGACAAGTAGCTGCTGATATCCGTGCTTATCGTCGTCCTGAGCCTTATAAAGGTAAAGGTGTTCGTTACGCAGATGAAGTTGTGCGTACTAAAGAAGCTAAGAAAAAGTAAGGTAACACTATGGATAAGAAATCAGCTCGTATCCGTCGTGCAACTAAAGCGCGTCGCAAGATGCATGAACTACTTGCAACTCGCTTAGTGGTTCACCGTACTCCGCGTCATATTTATGCGCAGATTATCGCACCAAACGGATCAGAAGTACTGGCAGCAGCTTCTACATTAGAAAAAGCTATCAGTGAAAGTTTAAAATACACCGGAAACAAAGATGCAGCAGCAGCGGTTGGTAAAGCAATTGCTGAACGTGCATTAGCGAAAGATATCAAAGAAGTTTCATTTGATCGTTCAGGTTTCCAATATCATGGTCGAGTTCAGGCGCTAGCAGATGCTGCTCGCGAAGCTGGCCTACAGTTCTAAGGTAGGAGTTAAAGATGTCAAACATCGAAAAACAAGCTGGTGAACTGCAGGAAAAACTAATCGCAGTTAACCGAGTTTCTAAAACCGTAAAAGGTGGTCGTATTTTTAGTTTTTCTGCACTAACAGTTGTTGGTGACGGTAATGGCCGCGTAGGTTTTGGATATGGTAAAGCACGTGAAGTGCCAGCAGCAATTCAAAAAGCAATGGAAAAAGCACGTCGCAATATGATTAATGTTGCTTTAAATAACGATACTTTACAGCATCCAGTTAAAGGTGCTCACACAGGTTCTCGTGTTTATATGCAACCAGCATCAGAAGGTACTGGTATTATCGCCGGTGGTGCGATGCGTGCCGTTTTAGAAGTTGCAGGTGTTCGTAACGTTCTAGCTAAAGCATATGGTTCTACTAACCCAATTAACGTGGTTCGTGCAACAATTGATGGCTTAGAAAACATGAAATCACCTGAAATGGTTGCTGCTAAGCGTGGTAAAACCGTCGAAGAAATTTTGGGGTAATTAGCCATGGCAAAAACAATTAAAATTACACAAACTCGTAGTTCTATTGGTCGTCTACCGAAGCATAAAGCGACGTTAGTTGGTCTTGGATTACGTCGTATTGGTCATACTGTTGAGCGTGAGGATACTCCTGCGATTCGCGGTATGGTAAACCAAGTTTATTACATGGTTAAAGTAGAGGAGTAATAGTAATGCGTTTAAATACTTTATCTCCTGCTGAAGGTTCAAAGCATGCACCAAAACGTGTAGGCCGAGGAATCGGTTCTGGTCTAGGTAAAACTGGTACTCGTGGTATCAAAGGTCAAAAATCTCGTTCAGGTGGTGGCGTTCGTCGCGGCTTTGAAGGTGGTCAAATGCCTTTATATCGTCGTTTGCCAAAATTTGGTTTTACCTCACGTAAAGCTCAAGTTACAGCTCAAGTTCGTCTTTCTGATTTAATGAAAGTTGAAGGCGATATTGTTGACCTAAATAGCTTAAAAGTTGCAAATGTGATCAACTCACAAATTGAATATGCAAAAATCATGTTATCTGGCGAAGTAACTAAACCAGTAACTGTTCGCGGTATTCGTGTGACTAAAGGTGCTAAAGCTGCAATTGAAGCTGCTGGCGGAAAAATTGAGGAATAAGTAGAAAGATGGCAAAGCAACCAGGATTAGATTTTCAAAGTACACGAGGCGGCAGTGGTGAGCTTAAAAGACGCTTAATGTTTGTGCTTTTAGCGCTTATTGTTTTTCGTCTTGGTTCTTATGTTCCCGTTCCTGGTATTGATACTAAAGCGTTATCGGACATGCTAGCAAAAGCATCATCAAATGGCATTGTAGATATGTTCAATATGTTCTCTGGTGGTGCTTTGAGCCGTGCTTCAATTTTTGCATTGGGAATAATGCCTTATATTTCTGCGTCAATTATTGTGCAGTTATTAACGTCAATAAGCCCTAAATTAGCAGAATTAAAGAAAGAAGGTGAATCTGGTCGTAAAAAGATTAGTCAGTACACTCGCTATGGCACATTGGCCTTAGCGATTGTGCAAGCTGTTGGTATTGCGACTGGTTTACCAAACATTCCTAATTATGGCAGTGTTGTTATTAATCCAGGATTTTCTTTCTATTTTATTGCATCGGTTAGCTTAGTTACTGGTACTATGTTTCTTATGTGGCTAGGTGAACAGATCACAGAAAGAGGCGTAGGTAATGGTATTTCAATCATTATCTTTGCTGGTATTGTGGCGGGTCTTCCTCATGCTATATATGAGACAATTGAACAAGCTCGTTCTGGTTCATTGCATCCGATTTTATTATTAGTGGTCGCAGCTTTAGTGGTGGGTGTGACTTACTTTGTTGTGTTTGTTGAACGTGGTCAACGACGTATTGTTGTTAACTATGCGCAACGACAACAAGGTCGCCGTGTGTATGCTGCACAAAGTACGCATTTACCGTTAAAGATCAATATGGCTGGGGTTATTCCTGCAATATTTGCTTCAACAATAGCGATGTTACCATCAATGATGGCTTCTTGGTTCCAAGGAGACGGTGAAGGTTGGCGATATTTTGTTGTTCTTATAGGGCAATATTTTTCTCATGATCAACCGTTATACATTATCTTTTTTGCGGCGGCGATTATCTTCTTTTGTTTCTTCTATACGGCATTGGTTTTCAATCCAAGAGAAACAGCAGATCAGCTTAAAAAATCTGGTGCATTTATTCCAGGTATCCGTCCAGGTGAACAAACATCTAAGTACATTGACAAAGTAATGACTCGTTTAACGCTAATTGGCGCAATCTACATTACTTTTGTATGTTTGGTTCCAATGTTTATGACAACCGCAATGAATGTTCCCGTTCAATTTGGTGGGACATCTTTATTAATCGTTGTTGTTGTAATCATGGATTTTATGGCACAAGTACAGACTTTAATGATGCCAAATCGTTATGAGTCAGTGTTAAAGAAAGCGAACCTTAAAGGCTACGGCCGATAAGTTAGCCAGAAGTTACGGAGAAAAAAATGAAAGTTCGTGCTTCAGTCAAGAAATTATGCAGAAATTGTAAAATCATTAAACGTAATGGCATCGTTCGTGTTATTTGCGTTGAAGGTAAACACAAGCAACGTCAAGGTTAATTTATTTAGCCGTAAAGTTGTGCTTTTGCATATTTTACTTGCCAAAGTATAGTAAAGCTGGCTAGAATAGCCAGCCTAGATTTATTTGTGGATTCACTGTTTGAGTATCCTGAAAACGGGCTTTTCAGTATGGTGAATTCACTGAACATTAACAATAAAGGAGTGCATAGTGGCCCGTATAGCAGGCATTAACATTCCTGATCAACAACATGCTGTGATTGCTTTACAAGCGATTTATGGTATCGGAAGTACCCGCGCTAAGACAATTTGTGCTGAAGCTGGTATTCCTGAACATGTTAAGATCAGAGAACTATCTGAAGATCAGATTGAAAAGTTACGTGAACAAGTCGCTAAATTCACAGTTGAAGGTGATTTACGTCGTGAAGTAACTATGAGTATCAAGCGTTTATTAGACCTTGGTTGTTATCGTGGCATGCGTCACCGTCGTGGACTTCCAGTCCGTGGTCAACGCACAAAGACTAACGCACGTACCCGTAAGGGACCGCGTAAGCCAATCAAGAAATAATTGAGGTATAATTAAATGGCAAAGACACCTGTTCGTACACGTAAACGTGTAAAAAAGCAAGTTTCTGATGGTATAGCTCATATTCATGCATCATTCAACAATACAATTGTAACTATTACCGATCGTCAAGGTAATGCGTTAGGTTGGGCAACCGCTGGTGGTTCTGGTTTCCGTGGCTCTCGTAAGTCAACACCTTTTGCAGCTCAAGTGGCAGCGGAACGTTGTGCTGAAGCCGTCAAAGATTACGGAATTAAGAATCTGGAAGTTATGGTTAAAGGACCTGGTCCTGGTCGTGAGTCAACAATTCGTGCATTAAATGCGGCGGGTTATCGCATCACTAACATTACTGATGTTACTCCGATTCCTCATAACGGTTGTCGTCCACCAAAGAAACGTCGTGTTTAATTTTTATTAAACATTGAATGTTTAGGATTATTGGAGAAATAAAATGGCAAGATATTTGGGACCAAAGCTCAAATTAAGTCGTCGTGAAGGTACAGATTTATTCCTTAAATCTGGAGTCCGAGCGGTTGATAGTAAATGTAAATTAGAACAAGCTCCTGGACAGCATGGTGCGCGTAAACCGCGTTTATCAGATTATGGTGTTCAGTTACGTGAAAAACAAAAAGTTAGACGTATTTATGGAATTTTAGAACGTCAATTCCGTAATTACTACAAAAGCGCAGCGCGAATTAAAGGCAACACTGGTGAAAACCTACTTGGTCTTTTAGAGCGTCGCCTAGATAATGTTGTTTATCGCATGGGATTTGGTGCAACTCGCGCTGAAGCTCGTCAATTAGTTAGTCATAAAGCTGTTCTTGTTAATGGTCGCGTTGTGAATATTGCATCTTATCAAGTTTCACCTGAAGATGTGATCAGTGTTCGCGAAAAATCAAAAAAACAAGCACGTATTAAAGCCGCTTTAGAGCTAGCTGAACAACGTGAAAAACCAACATGGTTAGAAGTTGATGCTAGCAAAATGGAAGGCGTATTTAAACGCTTACCAGAACGTTCAGATTTATCTGCTGACATCAACGAACATTTGATCGTCGAACTTTACTCTAAGTAAAGTTTAGCACTTAAGAGAGGACATAATGCAGGGTTCTGTAACAGAGTTTTTAAAACCTCACCTAGTTGATGTTGTTCAATACAGCCAAACACATGCCAAAGTGACTTTAGAGCCACTTGAGCGTGGTTTTGGTCATACTTTAGGTAATGCACTACGCCGCATTTTATTATCATCTATGCCGGGATATGCAGTAACCGAAGTTGAAATTGACGGTGTTCTGCATGAGTACAGTACTAAAGAAGGCGTTCAAGAAGATGTACTTGATATTTTGCTTAATTTGAAAAAATTAGCAGTGCGTGTACATACTAAAGATGATGTTATGCTGACTTTAAACAAATCAGGTATTGGTGCAGTGACTGCGTCTGATATCACTCATGATGGTGATGTTGAGATTGTTAATCCTGATTTAGTAATTTGTCATCTTACTGATGCAAATGCTTCAATTAGTATGCGTATTCGTGTACAACGAGGACGTGGTTATGTCCCTGCTTCTGCTCGCGTTAAGTCAGAAGATGAAGAACGACCAATTGGTCGTCTGTTAGTTGATGCATGTTATAGTCCTGTAGAACGCATTGCATATTCTGTTGATGCGGCTCGTGTGGAACAACGTACAGATTTAGATAAACTTGTTATCGATATGGAAACCAATGGTACTATCGATCCTGAAGAGTCTATTCGTCGTGCATCAACTATTTTGGCTGAACAACTTGAAGCTTTCGTTGATTTACGTGATGTACGTCAACCAGAAGTGAAAGAAGATAAACCGGAATTTGATCCAATTCTATTACGTCCAGTAGATGATTTGGAATTAACTGTTCGGTCTGCTAATTGCTTAAAAGCAGAAGCAGTTCATTATATTGGTGATTTAGTACAACGTACTGAAGTTGAGTTACTTAAAACCCCTAATCTTGGTAAGAAATCACTTACTGAAATTAAGGACGTGCTCGCATCTCGTGGTTTATCTTTAGGCATGCGTCTTGAGAACTGGCCACCAGCAAGTATTGTTGAAGACTAAGATAAAATTTATATAAGAAGGATAAAGTTATGCGCCATCGTAAAAGTGGTCGTCAACTGAACCGAAATAGCAGCCATCGTCAAGCAATGTTTCGTAACATGACTAGTTCACTTGTTGAACATGAAATCATCAAAACTACATTGCCTAAAGCAAAAGAGTTGCGTCGTGTTGTTGAACCGTTAATTACGCTAGCCAAAAGCGATAGCGTAGCTAATCGCCGTCTGGCTTTTGCTCGTATCCGTGATAAAGATACAGTTAAAAAATTATTTTCAGATTTAGGTCCACGTTTTGCTACCCGTCCTGGCGGTTATGTACGCATTTTAAAATGTGGTTTCCGTGATGGAGATAATGCCCCAATGGCTTATATCGAATTAGTTGATCGCCCTGCAGTAGAAGCAGAAGCAGCAGCTGAATAGTTTTAAATCATTGTGCATCAAAACCGGCTTTATGCCGGTTTTTTATTGTCTACTTTATTTTTATTAGCTTTAATATCAAATTGATAACTTACTTAAATTGGGTATCAATCATCAATTCTGTATTATCTTGATAATACCTATCATTAAAAAGTCATTAAATGGCAATGCTGATTGTCACCATACAACTGCTATTAATAATGAGGTGGTGGTGTTTCTTCAGATAAGCTAGCAATATTTGATGGCTGTGTTGCTTGTAGTTTTTGCGATAATAACGCTAATTGTTCTTTTAGCTTACTTACATCTGCTTGTAAATTGGTTACCATTTGATTAAGCTCTTCAATGGTGATTTCTTGAAAAGCCACTTTGGTCTCAAGTAATTCTAATTGTTGGTTCATAAAATAGATTCATATATAGATTAGTTAATTAAGCTACATTGTAAGTAAAAACCACTACGAAATCCATCCACGCTCAGCAAAAGAGACATATTCACCTTTGCCGATAACAATATGATCTATAACTCGAATATCAACCAATTCACAAACTTCTTCTATTTTTTGAGTAAGATGGCGATCTGCTTGACTCGGTTCTGCTATGCCTGAAGGGTGATTATGCGCTAAAATTAATGCGGCTGCATTATGTTGTAGTGCGCGTCTGGCAACTTCACGCGGGTGGACTTCTACACAATTATAGGTGCCAATAAACATCTCTTCCGACGAAATAACATGATGTTGGTTATCTAAAAAAATCACCATAAAAATTTCACGATCTTTATTGGCTAAACGACTAGCTAAATAATGATGTGTTACTGATGGTGAAGAAAGCGAATTTTCGTGCGTCATTTTTACTTTCAAATAACGAGATGAAAGTTCAACAACAGCTTTTAACTGTGTATACTTAGCGGTACCTAAGCCATGTTTTTGGCAAAAGTCATGATGACTTGCATTAATTAAATTATACAAAGAACCAAAATCATTTAATAAACGTTGTGACAACTCCAAAACAGGCAAATCACGTGTACCTGTTCGTAAAAATAGCGCCAAGAGTTCAGCGTCACTTAATGCTTCAACACCAAATTTTAATAACTTTTCACGCGGCATTAATTGGGGATATTGCAAAGGCATTGTACTTTTATTTAGTGATTAAAAGTAGATTATGAATGAATGACTAATTGAATAAACTCGAAAAAGAAAATATTCGGCGTTATTTCACAAAAAAACAAACCGTTTTACACAATTTTACAAAAAAAGAAAAAGCGCTATAAAGCGCTTTTAAATATCGATTAGCAATAGAACTAGTGACAACCACATCCACCATGACCGCCGCCACAACAACCATGATCTTCATCGTCTTCTTCATGAGCATGACCGCCACAACCGCAACCGCCGTGCCCATGATCGTGTCCGTGAGCACCATGAATATGACCGTGTGCGATTTCTTCTTCTGTCGCTTCACGAATTGCTAAAACTTCAACATTAAATTGTAAATCTTGGCCGGCTAACATATGATTACCATCGATAGTTACGGTATCGCCATCAATAGCGGTAATTTCAACAGGTAAAGAACCTTGATCAGTATCAGCAAAAAAGCGCATACCGACTTCTAGTTCATCAACACCCACAAACACATCACGCGGAACATTTTGTACAAGCGCATCATTAAAGTCACCATAAGCGTTAATGATTTCGACATCAAATTTATCGCCAACTTGATGGCCTTCTAATGCATTTTCGAGATCTTGTAATAAGTTACCTGCACCTTGTAAATATTCAAGTGGTGCAGTAGCTGTAGCTTCATCAACTAACACGCCATCTTTAGTGCGTACTTGGTATGCCAAACTAACCACGGTATTTTTTGCTATTTTCATTTTTTCTCCAACAGACTTGTATTGAGCAAATTACTTTAGATTTTAGCGGAAAAAAGGAGTTATGTATTCTAAATTTTCTATTTAATTGAAAACTAACAAAAGAATAACATAACATAGGAAGATAATAATTTGTTATTAACTATCATTAAAAAAGGCATCAAGATAACCATTGATGCCTTTTTTTAGTGTTAGGAATCAATCTTATTTAAGTTCTAACTCATTCATCGCCGCAATGCTAAATCCACCATCGACATGAATCACTTCACCAGTAATACCTGATGAAAGGTTTGAACATAAGAATGCTGCTGAATTACCCACATCTTCAATTGTCACAGTACGACGGATTGGCGTTACTGATTCACAGTGAGATAGCATCTTTTTAAAATCTTTAATACCAGATGCTGCAAGCGTACGAATTGGACCTGCAGAAATCGCATTAACACGAACGCCTTGAGGACCCATAGCATTTGCCATATAGCGAACATTGGCCTCTAACGACGCTTTAGCAAGACCCATCACATTATAGTTAGGAATAGCACGTTCTGCACCAAGATAAGAAAGAGTCACTAATGCTGAATTTGGGTTCAGCATTGAACGGCATGCTTTAGCCATAGCTACAAAGCTATAAGCACTGATATCATGGGCAATAGCAAAACCTTCACGGGTAACCGCATTAACATAATCGCCATCTAATTGATCGCCAGGTGCAAAAGCAATAGCATGAACAAAACCATCAAATTTATCCCATGTTTTTGCAAGTTCAGTAAAAAGTTCATTGATACTTTCATCATGAGCTACATCGCAAGGTAAAACGATTTTAGAACCGAAATCAGCGGCAAAATCTTCAACACGTGTTTTTAATTTATCATTTTGATAAGTAAAAGCGAGTTCAGCGCCTTCACGATGCATTGCTTGTGCAATACCGTAAGCAATTGAACGATTACTTGCAACACCAGTAACGAGTATACGTTTACCTGTTAAAAATCCCATAAATTATTCCTCTAATTTTCACTATATAGTCTAGGATGATGACGATTATATGTTGATCAAGCCAACTTCGCCACTATAATTTATTTTCGTTGATAGGTTTTTATTTCATTGTTTAAAAGAAATGATTGTTTACCACATCAATATCCTACTATAATAGTCAACTATTATCCTTATAGGAATAGGAGACATTATTTTGGATAATTTAGTTTGTTACAAAACATTACCTATTTGGAATGCTGGTACCTTACCTGCGTTGTTTCGTCAAAAGCATAATACCCAAATTGGTACATGGGCAAAATTACAAATTTTAAAAGGAAGTATTGATTTTGAAATGTTAACGGAACAAGGCGAGGTAATCTCTAAACATTATTTTGATACTCAGCAGCAACCGCCATTTATATTGCCACAGCAATGGCACCGCATTGCCGAAATATCAGATGACTTACAGTGTCAGTTAGCTTTTTATTGTTTGCCTGAGGATTATACTCAAAAAAAATACCAAATGACCAAAACCCACTCTGAGGTACTTAGCGCAACAAAGCTTATCCAAGCAGGAAAGGCATTAGATTTAGGTTGCGGTTCAGGTCGTAATTCACTCTATTTGCAGTTACAAGGCTTTGATGTGACCGCTGTTGATAAATCAGAACTCAGTATTGGAAATTTACAAAAAATCATTAATGATGATAACCTTAAACACATTAATGCAATGGTTTATGATATCAATCAAGCAAATTTACAGGGCGAATATGATTTTATCCTTTCGACCGTTGTTATGATGTTTTTACAACCCGAAAAAATTTCAGCTATTATTGATAACATGCAAAAAATCACCAAATCAGGGGGATATAATTTAATTGTCAGCGCCATGTCTACGCCTGATTACCCTTGCACTGTTGGGTTTTCATTTACTTTTAAAGAAAACGAATTGCGCCAATATTACCAAGATTGGGAAATACTAAAATATAACGAAGAGGTTGGGCAACTGCATAAAACGGATATACATGGAAACCGAATCAAATTAAGGTTTGCAACCTTATTGGCTAAAAAACGATAAAATTACAGGATATAGCGTCCTGTGATTTTATCCATTAATCGATTAACGTGTATTTAGTTTTTCGCCAACCGCAAACCAAGCTTTGCGTGAGTTTAACAAATCTTGGGCGGACATTGGTTTTTTGCCTGCGGGTTGTAAAAGGGTCATATTCAATGCGCCGTTGCTAGTTGCAATACAAATGCCATTTTTATCGGCTTGCAAAATTGTACCCGCAGGCTGTTTTGACGCCATTTTTACCACATCGGCTTGCCATACTTTTACCGGCTCACCATTAACCTCAAAATAACTCACTGGCCATGGATTAAAAGCCCGAACGCAACACTCCAGTTGTTCGGCAGACAAATTCCAATCGAGTTTAGCTTCTTGTTTTGATAATTTTTCGGCATAAGTTGCTTGTGATGGATCTTGCTTTTCGGGTTGGATTTTTTGTTCAGTGAGTAAGGCCAATGTATCAAGCAACGCTTGCGGTCCTAATTTTGCCAGTTTTTCGTATAGCGATGCGCTAGTATCGGTCTGCTCAATTGGGCAGGTCAGCTTATATAGCATATCGCCCGTATCAAGCCCTGCATCCATCTGCATAATGGTAATGCCTGTCTGCTCATCGCCCGCCCAACAAGCACGTTGAATTGGCGCAGCACCACGCCAACGAGGTAATAACGAACCGTGCACATTTAAACAACCCAGTTTAGGCATATCCAATACCGCTTGTGGCAAAATCAGTCCATAGGCAACCACAATCATAATATCGGCATTGAGATCGGCAATGATTTTTTGATTCTCTTCTTTTTTTAGCGTGGCAGGTTGATAAACGGGCAAATTGTACTCGATTGCAAGTTGCTTAACTGGGCTTGCTGTTAATTTATTACCACGACCAGCAGGGCGATCGGGTTGGGTAAAAACGGCGATCACATTATGTTCCGAACTAATAAGTGCCTTTAAGTGAGTGGCGGCAAAATCAGGCGTACCAGCAAAAATGATATTTAAAGGTTTAGTGACATTAGACATAAGTATTCGTATCCATATTCATAATCAAAAAATAACCTCAATTATACCCGAAACTTAATTAAGAATCTTTAACCCAAAAAAAGACTATTTTTTTGCAGTTTGTTTTTTTGCCAAAAAGTGGTCAGGAAAGGTATTGATTTTATTGAAGTTTTTATTTGACTCTTTTCAAGAAAAATCAACCACTTGCATAACTAGCATTAAACGCCCACAACGAACAAATCACAAAACCAGTAAAAATACGCTCAGGATAACAACACTTAACTGCAAAAAAACATTCAGGAAAGGAACTGATTTTATTGAAGTTTTTATGGGCATTTTTTAACAAAACAGCCTTATAAAAACACAATAATCTTTACAAAAAACAATCGGTTATGTTATCTGCCTTATTCCGGCGTCAGAATGTGCCGACAACAGAGCGAGGTCAGCACGCCAAACAGGGATGTTTGGCGTCGGGATGTTTTATTTTCTGAAACAAACTATAGTTGATAAATTAATCACAATAGCGAGATTGCCATCATCATAGTTTAAATCGGTAAGTGAACCTTATAAAGGTAGATTACGCCTAATCATACATTCTTTATAAGCTTCAAAAACTTTTTGATTTAATTTCATGCCATACATATAAAGAATGCCGTAGCACAAAAATGCAAGAAAAACATTATCTTTATGTTTTTTTAACATATTATAGTGTTGTATCAATATTTCATCACTTATTTTATCACTTCTTTTATCTGATTTTACTTGCTTTATAATTACGTAACATAGCAATAGAATAAATAAACCTACGAAAGTCATCAATCCGATAATGAATGCAGCAAAAACTGCAAGTCCCATAATATTTTGTAGAAAATTCATCATTCTTTAATCCTCCTATTTCTCAATTTAATAAAATATGTTTGTCTATTAGTATTATTTTCAATCATTACCATCGTTAGGCTTTAAAACGGGAAAAACACCGGTACTAAAGCAATATCCACCGCCATTACTAAAAACGTTAACGGTACGCCAACTTTGACAAAATCCCCAAAGCTATATCCACCTGGTGCTACAACCATAGTTTTAATTGGCGATGATACAGGCGTGATAAATGATGCCGATGTGGCAATCGCTACTGTCATGGCAAAAGGATGGGGTGAATAACCAAATTTTAATGCTAAATCAATGGCGATAGGTGCAATTAAAATTGCGGTTGCGGTGTTGGATATAAATAATCCGATAGTTGAGCAGAGCAAGAAAATAAATGTTAGCACCATGTATGGACCAAAAGCGCGTAAATGGACTTCTAGCCAAGCTGATATGAGCGAAATCCCCCCCGTTTTGTTGAGCGCTAATGCAAATGGCATCATGCCAATAATTAATATTAAGGTTGGCCAGTGTATTGATTTATAGGCATTGGTCATATCAATGCAACGTGTTGCTCCCATCAGTAAACAAGCAATTAAGGCCGCAACAACGTTTGGCACAATGCCTGTTACCATTAAAGTTATCATGATTGCTAAGTTGATTAATGCTGCTGGCGCTTGGGTGCTTGCGGGGGCTATGTCGTCGATATCTGCTGGGTAGTCTAATACGACAAAATCGTTGGTGCGTGTTTGTAATTTTTGAATCGATCCCCAGTCACCGCAGACTAATAATGTGTCGCTCATTTCTAAGCGTTCTTGGAATAAGTTGTTGGTTTCAACAGGTGCGTGGTTACGCCAAATTCCGATAACGGTTAGAAAGTATTTGCCTCTAAAATCAATTTCGTTGAGGGTTTTGCCACAGAGTGTTGATTCAGGGAGTAGGGCTACTTCGGCCATGCCGACTTGTTTTACTTGTTCTGAAAAATATTCACCACGCAATATTTTGGGTTCTAGGTTATTGGTGGTTAAGAAAGTGCGGTAATCGGCTTCAGAATGCGACATGTCCAATAGTAATATGTCATTTTCACGAAATTCGGTTGATCCATTAACGGGAATTAATACTTTGTGGAATTTACGCCAGCGTTCAATACCAATAACATTGACACCGTGTTCACTACGTAAGTGTAAAGCATCGATAGTGCGTCCAATAAACGGTGAGCCAGTTAATATTTGAGCACGGTGGGCACGACCAATTAGTTTGTAATCGCGGATAAGATCGGTAATTTTGCGTCTTTGTGGTTGTGTGTTGTTTGGCGTGATTTGTTCCGCAGTAAGTAGCCAATTGCGTGTTAATAAGCAATAAATAACGCCGACAACTAAGACCCCAATGCCAATTGGTGTGATCGAAAAGAAGCTAAATTCAGTTAATGATGAGCGATTTAATTCGCTATTAACCACAAGATTAGGAGCTGTGGCGACTAATGTCATCATGCCGCTAATTAGGGCTGCAATACAAAGTGGCATCATGAGTTTTTTGACATGAATACCCGTGTGATTTGCGATGCTAATGGCAACTGGAATAAAGATAGCTACGACACCAGTTGAGCTCATTATTGAGCCCAGTAAAGCAGCACCGAGCATGATGCAGGTGATGATGCGTATGTCGTTTTTGCCAGCTATTTTTAATATGTATTCGCTCATTTTGTATGATATGCCTGTTCTAACTAGACTTTCACCAATAACAAATAGCAAGGCAATTAATATGATGTTGGGGTCACTAAATCCGGATAATGCTTCGGTGGGGGTTAGTACGCCTGTGATGGTGATTGCTGTGATTGTGAGTAAGGCGATAATGTCCATTCTTAATTTACTGAAGGAAAACAGTAAAATTGCGATTAATAACAATAAGCAAACGGTAATGAGTGGATAGTATTCAATAAAGTAATTTGGTAAAAATTGAGTAATTGATGATATTAAATCATGTTCAGATGACAAGTGTTCCACAGAAAGTAGCTCTATGATGCCGATTAGATTTTTAACATAATACCTTGATTTGTTACAGTAGGGAATATTTTCAATTTATTTGGTGTAGTTTTTTATTATTTATTTTCTTGTTTTAATATTAGGCATTAACTTTGTGATACTGATTTTGTCGGTTTCTGCCGCAATGTGCGGCAGATTTTTTGTCTTAAAAGCTTACTGCACCTTCTTCGGCTGAGGTTAAATTTTCACGAATAACCGTGAAAAGTTCACGGCCATAGCCATGATGTGAGTCAGCTAAGTTAAATTTTTCAGGTTCACGTTTAGCTAGTTCAGCTTCATCAACAAGTAATGTTATTTCGCCAGTTTGACCGTTAACACGAATCATGTCGCCTTCTTGGACTTTACTTAATAAGCCTCCGTCATAAGCTTCTGGTGTGACATGAATAGCAGCAGGAACTTTGCCTGAAGCGCCTGATAATCGACCATCAGTTAATAATGCGACTTTATAGCCTTTATCTTGTAGTACGCCTAGTGGGGTTATTAGTTTGTGCAATTCAGGCATGCCAATTGCTTTCGGTCCTTGATAGCGTACAACGACAACACAATCTTTATCTAATTTTCCTGCTTTATAGTCAGCATCTAAATCATATTGGCTATTAAAAACAACGGCAGGTGCTTCGATAATTTGATGTTCAGGTTCGATAGCCGATGTTTTCATTACTGCTCGTCCTAGGTTGCCTGACATAACTTTTAATCCACCATGTGAGTTAAATGGTTTTTTAATCGAGGCGATGACGTTTTCGTCTAATGATTTGGTTGGACCTTCACGGTAAACTAATTTGCCATTTTCTAAAATTGGTTCTTTGGTGTAACGGCTAAGACCATGGCCTGCAACGGTTTCAACATCTTCATGTAATAAGCCACCAGCGAGTAATTCTCGAACCAGTAGAGATGTTCCCCCTGCTGCTTGAAAATAGTTTATATCAGCAGGACCATTTGGATAGATTCGGCAAAGTAGTGGTACAACGGTTGAAAGATCTGAAATATCATCCCAATTAATAATAATTCCAGCGGCTTTTGCCATTGCTACAATATGCATGGTTAAATTGGTTGATCCACCTGTTGCCAGTAGTGCAACTAAGCCATTGACGATGACCTTTTCGTCTACCATTTTACCCACAGGCATGTAATTACCGGATTGTTTTGTTAGGCGTGTAATTTGTTTGGCCGCCGCATTAGTTAATTCAAAACGCAATGCGGTTTCTGGGTGAACAAAGGCTGCACCAGGTAAATGTAATCCCATTAATTCAATGACCATTTGATTACTATTGGCGGTGCCATAAAAAGTACAAGTTCCGCTAGTGTGATATGACGCAGATTCTGATTCTAGCAGATCTTCACGAGACGCCTTGCCTTCAGAATAAAGTTGGCGAATACGTACTTTTTCTTTATTTGATAATCCTGATGGCATTGGTCCTGCTGGTATAAAAATAGCCGGTAAGTGTCCAAATGTTAATGCACCTACAAATAAGCCCGGTACGATTTTGTCACAAATGCCAAGGTATAGTGCGCCGTCAAACATGTTATGCGAAAGACCAACAGCCACAGACATGGCAATGATGTCTCGGCTCATTAATGATAGCTCCATTCCCGGCTCACCTTGGGTAACGCCATCACACATTGCAGGTACTCCACCCGCCATTTGCCCAACAGCCCCGACTTCGTGCAGGACTTTGCGGATTTGTTCGGGGTAAAATTCGTAAGGTTTGTGAGCTGAAAGCATGTCGTTGTAAGAATTGATGATACCAATATTGCTTTTTAAAATATTTTTTAGGTCATTTTTATCATCAATACAACAAGCCGCAAAACCATGGGCTAAATTACTGCAAGGTAAGCTTGCTCGGGTTACTTTATTGAGCATTGCTTGTTCTATTTTTTGTAAATAAGCTTCGCGAGTTGCTTTTGAACGCTCAATAATACGTTTTGTTACAGCTTGAACAGTAGGATTCACATTAACCTCGACATTTATTTTGTTATTCTTTTTATTCTATTGGTATTATTCACAATGACATATAGAACGAATGACTTGCTCTGTATCATTGACAACGTTGATCAATGGTTGTGCAATGTCTATTCTGTAGACATCGTTTTCATCACTAGTTGGTTCTTCAAGAGTGTCAAATTGTGATTGAAGCATGCCAGTTTTTTGGTAGTGACCTTGACGCTTAGCTAAACGTTCAGCAATGACATCGTAATCGCCTTTTAGATAGATAAAATGAACGTTTTCATTTTCACCACGGATAATATCTCGATAGCATTTTTTTAATGCCGAGCAGATAATAATCGATACGTCATTGACATTACTCATGGCAAAAGCGGCATTACTGATTAAATGGAGCCAAGGCATACGATCTTCATCATTTAATGGCGTGCCACTGCGCATTTTTAGAATATTAGACTTAGGATGTAAAAAATCGCCATCTAAAAAAGCGGCATCTAAATCATAAGCAACTTGTTTGGCTACTGCTGATTTGCCACAACCCGACACACCCATTAATACAAAAACTTGTTTACTTTTTTTAGTCATTGTTGTTCCTTAATTCCATCTTGTTTGTTACGGGTAACATTTTGTCATTTTAATCTTTTATTGCAATTTAAAAAAGTAATTTTTGTGATCTTGATCATAATTTGCTGTTGGAGTGTGTTCTTACACCGATTTAAGAAGCAATCTTTATTTAAAAAATAGATTTCGATCACAAAATAATAAAATCTTATTTGTTTTTTAATTCGAAAGTAATTAATCTTTCGGTATTGTTTTTGTTTTCGAAAGTTATAAGTTGGATCGTAACATAAAAAAGACAAAAAATGGAGATTAAATATGAGAGAATGTCAACTTGTTTTTGATGACAATGTTAATTTTAACAATAGGTTAGATTTGCTAATTCATCTAAGCCGGCAATTACAGCAAAAAGGTATTGTGAAAGAAAGTCATTTGAAAGCTTTGATTGATAGGGAAGCTTCATTTCCAACGGGTATTTTACTTGATGGTTATGCTGTAGCTATTCCACATTGTGGAGCTGAGCATGCAAATAGTCCAGCGATTTTTATTCTTCGTACGCAATCTCCTGTTTTATTTCAACGAGCAGATGATGATGGAACTGTTGATGTTTCATTAATTATTTCATTGGTTGTTACTTCACCAGAAGATCAGCTCACACTTTTAAAAACACTTTTTACAAATCTACAAAATAAAGAATTTTATCATTTTTTATTGAATAGTCCGCAAGATGAAATCGCCAAACATTTTAATGAAATTATATTCAATCAATAAGTTGTTTAGGAGGCATTATGAAAAAAAAGATTATTGTCGCATGTGGTGGTGCAGTTGCAACATCAACTTTAGCTGCTGAAGAGATAAAAGAGTTATGTAATGAAAATAATATTCAGCTTGATCTAGTGCAGTGTCGGATTAATGAAATTAGTACCTTTACTGATGATGTCGACTTGATCTGTACTACAGCAAAGATGGATCAAACTTTTGGTGATATTCCGATTGTGCATGGTATGCCTTTTGTATCTGGCGTTGGAATTGAGCAGTTAAAAGCAAGAATATTATCTATTTTAAAAGGATAAAAATATGTTTACTGAAATTATGCAGTACATTTTGGATCTTGGTCCATCAGTGATGTTACCCATTGTGATTATTCTCTTTTCTCTCTCACTAAGAATGAAAGTGGGTGATGCATTAAAAGCAGGTATTCATATTGGGATTGGCTTTGTTGGTATTGGTTTAGTCGTGGGATTATTAACTAGTTCGGTTGGACCTGCAGCCCAAGCAATGGCAGAAAGATTTGACATTAGTTTAAATGTTGTTGATGTTGGTTGGCCTGGTGCAGCCCCTATGACTTGGGCTTCGCAAATTGCACTAGTTGCTATTCCTATAGCTATTACCGTTAATATTGCGATGTTACTTTTAAAATTAACCCGAGTTGTTAATGTTGATATTTGGAACATTTGGCATATGACATTTAGTGGAGCGTTAGTTTACATTGCAACTGACTCTTACTGGCTTGGTATTGCAGGTGTGATTGTACATGCGATTATTGCTTATAAATTAGGGGATTGGTTTGCTAAAGATACCAAAGATTTTTTTGAGCTTGATGGTATTGCTGTACCACATGGTACTTCGGCATATTGTGGCCCGATAGCGGTATTTGTTGATACTGTTATCGAAAAAATACCAGGCATTAATAAAATTAATTTTAATGCTGTTGATATGCAAAAAAGATTTGGTGCATTTGGTGAACCGGTCACTGTTGGTTTATTTATGGGAATTTTATTAGGTCTATTAGCGGGTTATGGTGTTAAACAAACCTTACAACTTGCAATTCAAACCGCTGCCGTAATGCTGTTAATGCCAAGGGTGATAAAACCAATTATGGATGGTTTAACCCCAATATCTAAACAAGCACGAAAACATTTGCAATCTAAATTTGGCGGGCAAGACTTCCTTATTGGTTTAGATCCAGCATTATTGTTAGGTCATTCAACTGTTGTTTCTGCTAGTTTGATTTTTATTCCTTTGAGTATTTTCATTGCCATTGTACTTCCCGGTAATGAAGTCCTACCGTTTGGTGATTTGGCAACCATTGGCTTTTTTATCGCTATGGGGGTAGCTATTCATCAAGGTAATCTATTTAGAATTATTATTTCTGGCTCAATCATTATTGCTATTACTTTATGGATCGCCACTCAAATGGTGCCGTTAACTACTCAACTTGCTGTTAATGCAGGCACTATTACTGCCGGTAATGACATTTCAGTTGGCGCAATGGATCAAGGTGGTTCACCAATTACCTATATTTTGGTTCAGCTTGTTAATTCGAAACAGCCTATTGGTTTTGCATGTATCGGAATTTTTTATCTATTTTGCTTATTTTTGACATGGAAACGGGCGCAAAAATTTAAACTATTGTTGAAAAAGCAACAGCTAGACGATACCGATAATGTGTGAATCGATAATGAAAAAGAGTAAGTTTTAAATTTGTTCAGTAACGTTCACTGACAAACCGGTGAACGTTAAAACAGCAACCTAATTTGATTATTAACATAGGAACATAACATGAAAGCAGTCGTTGTTAATGATGAGGGGACTTTATCTGTAGAAGATATTGAGATGCCCAAAATCACTTCATCAGATCAAATTCTGGTAAAGGTGGCATATTGTGGGTTATGCGGTTCTGATATTCCACGCATTTTTCATCATGGAGCACATTTTTACCCAATCACTCTTGGTCATGAATTTAGTGGTACCGTTGTCGAAATGGGAAGTGATGTTACAGAGTTTGATATTGGTGATTTAATTTCTTGCGTACCTTTATTACCCTGTTTTAAATGTGATGAGTGTCAAAAACATTATTATTCTTTGTGTAAATATTATACATTTGTTGGTTCAAGAATAACAGGAGGATTGGCGCAATATATTGTAATTAATAAGAAAAATGCTTTCAAATTACCCAAAAATGTTAGTCCTCTACAAGGCGCATTTTTTGAGCCAATAACAGTTGGGATGCATGCATTGTTATTAGCAGATGGTTGTCAGAACAAAAATGTGGTGATTGTTGGTGGTGGCACAATTGGCTTACTTGCCATGCAATGCGCAAAGGCAATGGGGGCTAAGTTTGTTGCTGTATTGGATATTAATGAAGCGCGATTGGATCTGGCCAAAAAATTAGGTGCTGATGCAGTTTATCACGCTAAGAATATGACAGTATCTGCGATCAATGATGCATTATTATCTCATAGGTTTGCTCAAGTGGTATTAGAAACCGCTGGCACACCAGCAACCGTTAGCTTAGCTATTGAAATAGCAGGTCCAAAAGCCAAAGTTGGTTTAGTTGGTACATTACATAATGATGTAACCCTTTCAGAAAAAACATTTGGATTGATATTACGAAAAGAAATTCAAATTTTAGGCAGTTGGATGAACTATTCAGCACCTTGGCCAGGAAAAGAGTGGCAACTAGTTAGCCAATTTTTTGTAGATGGAAAAATAAAGCTTGATGAACTGGTTGCAGGTGTTGGTAATTTTGATGAATTTGTTCAGCAAGTTAGCGCTTTGAATGGTCATCCAATGAACGGCAAAATTTTATTAAATTGCATGTGATTATTTGATTTATAGTCGTCATCAAAAATGAGTGCTTATCTTTTGATTTTGTTTGTTATACACTGCTGAAAAATTTTCGAAAAAGGAAATATTATGAACGCAGGTGAAAGACGCCAACAAATAGTTGAACTTCTTAATACGAAAGGAACGGTTCTTGTCAGTGACTTATCGCAGCAATATGATGTTTCGGAAGTGACAATTAGAACGGATCTTCGTTTATTAGAAAAGCAAGGAGTTCTTACTCGATTTTATGGTGGTGCAAACAAAATCATGAATAAAGGTGATTTAAAGTCATTTAAAGAATTGCAATTAGAAGAACGCCATCAGCGTTTTATAGAAGCTAAAAAACGTATTGCAATTGCAGCGGTTAAACATGTCAAAGAAGGTGATACCATTATTTTAGATAGTGGTAGTACAACGATGTTGATAGCTGAAGAGTTGGTTAAACTTAAACATATCACAGTCATTACTAACAGTCTTACTTCTGCATTTATATTATCGGATAACAGTGACATTATGTTATTTATGTGTGGTGGTACGCTAAGACATAAAACACGTTCTTTTCATGGAAAAATTGCCGAGCAATCGTTAGATGGCATTTCTGCTGATATTTTGTTCGTTGGTGCAGATGGAATCGATGCAATAAGAGGAATAACAACGTTTAACGAAGGTTACACCATCAGTAGTATGATGGCTAATGCAGCAAGTAAAGTGATTGCTGTTTTAGATTCATCAAAATTTGGACGAAATGGCATTAATGTCGTATTACCACTTAATAAACTTAATACGATCATTACTGATAATGATGTCAATGGCGATTATAAGCAACAATTTGAAGACAAATGCATTGATTTTATAACTGTTTAAATTTTTTAACTGGTGGTTGTGTATCTTTTAAACAGAGCTTAAACGATCTGTAAACTAAACAAAAATAATTTGTACGAATTAAATAGTGACTACATTGTGTATTACTGACTATTTAATTGATTAACAATATTGAACTAGTTTGATTATTTAAGTTTGTTATTTCTCCCAACGATATTACTTCGTAATGAATGCGTAGGTGAGAATATGATATTAACAATTACCATGAACCCTTCAGTGGATATTTCATATCCACTTAATAAACTCCATATTAATGATGTTAATCGTATTGCTAATGTCAAAAAAACAGCTGGTGGTAAAGGACTAAATGTTACCCGAGGTGTTAAATTTTCAGGTATTGATGTTTTAGCTACTGGTATTGTAGGGGGAACAACTGGTGAATATATTCAAAAGCAATTAGATAATGATAATATTCACTACAGCTTCTATGTTACCAAACATGAGTCTAGAAATTGTATTGCAGTTTTGCATGAAGGTAATCAAACCGAAATTCTTGAATCCGGACCGATATTAGATCAAAAAGAGGTAACTAGCTTTTTAGATCACTATCAAAAATTGGTTAACCAAGCAAAAGTAATAACCATTTCAGGATCACTGCCACAAGGTTTTCCGATTGATTTTTATGCCACATTAATTCAAATCGCCAATAAAAAGGCTATTCCTGTTTTGCTAGATTCATCAGGCAAAATATTATTAGCTACATTGGTATCTGAACATAAACCTTACTTAATTAAGCCCAATAAAGATGAATTACAACAAATTATTAAAATAAATATTGATGTTAATGATACTACATCGTTAATAAAAGCCGTGAATCATCCGCTGTTTAATAATATTCCTTTTATCGTTATTTCCTTAGGTAAAAATGGTGCTTTTGTGCGTTGTTATCATCAATATTATCAGATTTCAATACCCAAAATAAATGTTGTCAATCCAGTGGGATCTGGCGATGTCACTTTAGCTGGACTTGCCGTTAGTATTTATGAAAACGAACCGATAGAAGTCATGCTTAAACGGGCGATGACAATGGGCATGTTAAATGCGATGGAGTCACAAACTGGTTTTGTCAATATGCGTAATTATGATGAATATTATCAACAAGTTAGAATTACCCAAATTAATTAAAAATTTATGTTAATTAAGGAGTTATTATGTATCTTATTTCCAGTCAAGAAATGTTAAAAAAAGCACAACGTGAAAATTATGCTGTTCCGGCATTTAATATACATAATCTTGAAACAATTCAAGTCGTAATTGATACCGCTAAACAGATGCAATCACCAGTAATATTGGCAGCTACACCTAGTACTTATCGCTATGCTGGTACAGAGTATTTAATTAATATTTGTAAAACAGCTGCACAAACCAAGCATTTTCCTTTTGCTCTACACCTTGATCACCATGAAGATATCAAAGATATTCAAGCTAAAATTGAAGCGGGTATTCGTTCAATTATGATCGATGCTTCACATCATCCATTTGAAGAAAATATTAACATTGTGCGTAAAACGGTTGAATTTAGCCACAAGTTTAACGCCAGCGTTGAAGCCGAATTAGGGCGGCTTGGTGGGCAAGAAGACGATCTTATTGTCGATAACAAAGATAGTGCTTTTACAGATCCCAGTGCGGCAAAAGAGTATGTCGAACGCACAGGAATAGATTCACTTGCGGTAGCTATTGGTTCAGCTCATGGTATGTATAAAGGTGAGCCAAAACTCGACTTTGAACGATTAGCCAAAATACGAGATAAAGTTGATATTCCACTGGTGTTACATGGCGCATCAGGTATACCTGATGCAATGGTGAAAAAATCGATTTCATTGGGTATTTGCAAAGTAAATGTGGCAACTGAATTAAAAATTGCTTTTTCAGATGCATTAAAACAAGATTTTAAAACTCACCCTGATGCAAATGATCCAAGACATTATATGCAACCAGCTAAATTAGCTATGGCACAAATTATCGAAGATAAAATTCGTATTTGTGGTAGTGCTGGTAAATTGTGATATAAAAGCTAAAGGTATTTTGTTTGATTTAGATGGAATATTGTTAATTTGTAGAAATTCCTCGTATTCTTTACAGTAATTTGAGAAATGGCTGTAATAAATATCCATAAAAAACACAATTAACGCCCTATCACAATCAAACGATAGGGCATCTATATCATAAATAAAATAACGGTCACTGATTTGACTAAATACTTTATGATCAGTCGCTCACCCATTGATAACTTGCTAAAACCTACCCCCCATTTTTGTTAAAAGCTTTCAGGAAACATCGTGTTTAAGTAAAAAAATCATGACTAAATTGATAAAAATGAACTTATCGTTATTCCTTTTTTAACAAAAATTTAACTACA
>NZ_WTEW01000150.1:0-265 GCF_009795865.1 Gilliamella sp. Pas-s27 | reverse complement strand
TTAATCAATATAAATTAGTTATATTAATCAAAGGTATTTTAAAAATAAGGGTTAAAATTCAAGCTGAAATCGGTTATAATTTATTACTTATACGGTTGCATGTAAAACTACGGGGGAGTTTAACGTGCTAATAAATAATAATATTAAACTGAAAAAGGAAAGGAAAAAGCATGGCAAACAAGTTTGACCGTTTGGTTGACAAGTTAGGTGAGGGATTGGTTAATGGGTTAATTGATGGGTTGAAAAGTGTGAGCCATAATCGGTA
>NZ_WTEW01000016.1:0-68220 GCF_009795865.1 Gilliamella sp. Pas-s27 | reverse complement strand
TGAACAGTTCCAACGGATATTAGCATCTTATCAAATTACCTTTAGCATGAGCCGAGCAGGAAATTGCTTAGACAATGCCGTGACTGAGCGATTTTTTAGATCTTTAAAATCAGAAAGGAGCAACTATCGAGATTATGTAACCAGAGAGCAAGCAATAGCTGATATTATTGATTACATCGAACCTATTTATAATCAAAAAAGAAGACATTATAAACTGGAATTTATTTCACCTGTAGAATTTGAATACAAATTACTAAAAACGGCCTAAGATTGTCTCCAAGTTTTGTTGACCGTTACACTACTGTAAAAAACGCAAGGAAATGCTACACGTTAATAATAAAACCGATTTCTTATTGTGATTATTTTTTAGACTTATAACGTTGAATAGAACTTGCTTGATTTTGAGCCTCTAGCCATGCTAATTTATCGGTGTAATTCTTCTCTGCACCACGAAGTGTTGGATGGTAGTATTTTGTGTCGGCCATTTCTTTCGGGAAGTAGTTTTCACCTGCGGCAAACGCGTTGGGTTCGTCGTGGGCGTAGCGATATTCAGCGCCGTAGCCGAGTTTTTGCATTAAGTTAGTTGGTGCGTTACGCAGATGCTCAGGGACATCGTAATCGGGTTTGGATTGAGCGTCACTCATTGCTTGTTTAAAAGCAAGGTAAACGGCATTACTTTTTGGTGCGCAAGCAAGGTAGATAATCGCTTGTGCAATTGCGCGTTCACCTTCGGCAGGACCTACGCGGGTAAAGCAGTCCCACGCAGATAGCGCCACTTGCATGGCTCTGGGATCGGCATTACCGACATCTTCTGAGGCAATGGCTAATAACCGACGAGCAACATAAAGCGGATCACCACCAGCCGAGATTATCCTTGCATACCAATAAAGTGCAGCATCGGGAGCGGATCCTCGAATCGATTTATGGACGGCTGAAATTAAATCGTAAAAACGGTCTCCTTGGTTATCAAACCTAGCACTGCGTTCACCCATGACTTCTTTTAGTAGTTCGGGTGTTAATGCCTGACCATCAGACATATCGACCAATAGTTCAAGTGTATTAAGCGCACGCCTTGCATCGCCACCGACAAATTCGGCAATCTGTTTTTTGGTTTCTTCAGGAAGTTGGATATTTTGATTACCGTAACCACGGTTTGGCTCGTCCATTGCTTGCTGTAAAATTTGCTCAATATCGTGTTGAGTTAATGACTTAAGCAGATACACTCGTGCGCGCGATAGTAAGGCTGAATTGAGTTCAAATGATGGGTTTTCAGTCGTAGCGCCAATAAACGTTACCGTACCGTTTTCAACATACGGTAAAAAGGCATCTTGTTGACTTTTATTAAAGCGGTGAACTTCGTCGACAAACAAAATAGTACGAACACCAGCTTGTTGGTTGATTTTTGCCCTTTCAATCGCTTCGCGAATGTCTTTAATGCCTGATGTCACGGCAGATACTCGCTCAACTTTTGCATTTGCATGGTGAGCAATAATTTCGGCCAATGTTGTTTTGCCTGTACCTGGTGGTCCCCAAAGAATCATTGAGTGTAAATTACCTGCTTCAATGGCTTTTGGGAGTGGTTTGTTTTCACCTAACAAATGAGTTTGCCCTATGTATTCTGATAAGGTTCTAGGGCGCATTCTGGCCGCTAATGGTTTAAATTCATCGGTAGTAAATTCAAAAGACATACTTGGCATGGCAGGTCATTATCCAAATTGGCAAATTGAATCTATTATATACTCGTTATTTAATAAGTGAAAAAAGAAAAGAAAATATCTTTTACCATTAGAATAAAAACGGTAATATTTTAAACTAATTTAGTTATTGGACTTTATTTAAGTTGTTAGATGAAACGTAAGGATTGGGCATGAAGAAGTGTTTATTGTTAATTGGATTGTTGGCAAGTTTATCAGTGTGGGCTGGTGATAAAGAAGTATTGCAACAACGTTTAGATAAAATTGAAGGGTTTTATGCTAGTTTTTCTCAAAATGTAAAAACGGCAGACAATCAACCCGTGCAGGAAGGTAAGGGGGATTTGTGGGTTAATCGACCTTATTATTTTAATTGGACAATGAATGAACCAGACCAAACCTCAATCATTTCTGATGGCAAAAATATGTGGGTATATACCCCTGCAGTTGAGCAAGTGAGCGTGATGGACTTAAAAAAAGCGGTAGATAATCGCTTAATGTTACTTATTACAGATAGTCATAACCCAATTTGGAATGTTTATCAAGTAACGCGTAAACAAGATTCCTTTACTCTCAAACCAACGGATGGATCTAATCAAGATTTTATTATTTCGGTATTACCTACGGGGATGATTTCTAACTTTACGATTATTGAAGAAGATGGCCAACGCAGTTTTTATGACTTGTCTCGACAAAAATTAGGTAAAGTATCACTAGATAAGTTCCAATTTACGCCGCCATCAGGTGTGATGATTGATGATCAGCGTTAGTTGATTATAAAATCTTAAGGTGTTAATTTAATAACAATCTGATAGTTACTGATTTTATATTCGGTACCTGTCAGGTAAAGTGTCATTTTTAGTGATTAACGTTGCCAATATATTAAAGTATCAAAGCTTAACTTTAAGCACTAGTTATCATTAATCGTTAGGTGCATTATTCTGTTACTCCATTTTTAAAGATAGAGAGATCACGAAATTCGTTAATTTCATTGCATGTTTGTTTGCCATTAACTAGTTGTACAATTAAATCAATAAACTGTTCTAACAATTTATCCATTTTTGTTCCGTTTACTAATTTCCCTGCATCAAAATCAATCCAGTGTGTTTTTTTGTGTGCTAATGATGAATTGGTTGATATTTTTACAGTTGGTACTACACCGCCATAAGGTGTCCCTCGTCCAGTTGAAAATAGCACCATATGGCAACCTGCTGCTGCTAAGGCTCCTGTTGCGACGGCATCGTTACCAGGAGCTGATAATAAATTCAAACCGGTTTTTTTGAGTCTATCGCCATATTCTAATACATCAACCACTGTACTGTTTCCTGCTTTTTGGGTACAGCCTAGTGATTTATCTTCTAGTGTCGTAATACCCCCTGCTTTATTGCCTGGCGATGGATTTTCGTAAATAGGCTGATTGTATGACATAAAATATTGCTTAAAGTTGTTAACCATATTGACTGTTTTTTCAAATATTTGTTCATTAATACAATGAGACATTAAAATTTTTTCAGCACCAAACATTTCAGGTACTTCAGTTAATACACTGGTGCCCCCGTGAGTAATAATATAATCAGAAAATTTTCCTAATAATGGGTTAGCTGTAATTCCTGATAAACCATCAGAACCACCGCATTCAAGCCCAAATTTTAGTTCACTTAACTTGCCTTGTTGGCGTTGATCTGATTTCATTACTTGATAGATTTCGTGTAAATAATTGACACCTTGTTTTATTTCATCTTCAACTTCTTGTGCGATCATGAAACGAATTCTCTCGTGGTCATATTCACCAAGACTTTCCTTAAATGCACTAAGTTGATTATTTTCACAACCTAAGCCAATGATTAAAACACCACCAGCGTTCGGATGTTTAACCATATCTTGTAATATCGTTTTGGTTGTTTGGTGATCAGTACCTAATTGTGAACAACCATAGGGGTGAGAGAGTAGATACACACCATCAAAATTAGGTGATTTTTGTGAGAGATCTTGAGAAATATTCGCTAAAAATTGTTTACGAATTTGTTCTGCGATACCATTAACACAACTTACGGTGGGAATTATCCAAAGTTCATTACGAATACCTACTTCTTTATTTTTTCTTCGATAAAGATTGACCTGTCTGTCGGAAAATGGTGTTGATATTTGTTCAATAATAGGTTGATATTGGTATTTATCAAGTTCGCCAAGATTGGTTTTTACATTATGGGTGTGGACATGTTCGCCTACTTGAATTGCTTGTGTGGCATGACCAATTGGAAAACCATATTTTACAATATTTTCACCCTTTGCAATTGGTTTTATGGCTATTTTATGGCCTGATGGAATATCTTGTAATGCAGTAATTTGTTGTTGGATTACTAATTGTTCACTAATGATTTTGTCTCCTTGCTGTAAAGTTTCTAATGCAATAATGACATTATCATTATCATTGATTTTAATTGTTTTTTTCATAATTCTATTCCTAAAACTACAGACTTCCGCTAATTTTGATAGCGGAAGTCTGTAGTTGGTTATTATTTGTTTAACCGATTTTAATTACTGATTTTAGTCGAGTACTTGGATCGTCACGCATTTCTTTGAATGCGTTTTCAGCATCAGCTAATTCGTATACATCGGTAATGATTTTTTTTACATCACATTTTCCTGAACTGACTAAATCAATTAACTCGACAAAATCTTTTTTGAGTGCATTACGGGAGCCAAAAATATCTAATTCTTTAGTTTGAATTTGGGTAAAGGCAAAATCTAATTTTTGCTTACTTACACCCACTAAACCAATACGCCCACGGAACGCAGCTGCATCAATACAGTTTTGGAAAGTTTGTGGTAGTCCAGCACATTCAATACAGACGTCAAAACCATTACCTTGTGTTAATTCTTTTACTCTTTCTTCAAAATTTTCTTTATCAGTACGAATCACATCCTTTGCACCAAGTGATAATGCTTTATCTAATCGTGACGGCATAACATCACTTACATAAACTTCCGCACCTTTTAATATCGCTGCCATAACCGCAAATAAACCGATAGGTCCTGCCCCCACAACGAGTACTTTGTCTCCTTCTTTTACTGAGGTACGTTGAATGGAATGGTAGCTAATACAAAATGGTTCAATCATTGAGAGAGTTAATGCATCTAATCCTTTACCATCATAAATACGTTCAATTGGCATACTGTAATATTCTCTAAAAATACCATCACGTTGTGCACCAAGAGTTTGATTGCTTGTACAACAGTTAACAAATCCACGACGGCAAGAGTAACATTTGCCACAATTAAAGTAGGGATTTGCTGTCACAATCATGCCTTTTTTGATGCCATAATCGTTTTCACCAACTTCTACTACTTCAGCCGAAAATTCATGACCAGGAATGCGGGGATAGCTAGCATAAAGGAATGTGCCTTTATATGTTCCCATGTCAGAACCACAAATCCCACCGTATAATACTTTTAAGATTGCTTCGCCCTTCTGTAAAGTCGGTTTTTCTGTTTCTCTGATTTCAACTTTCCCTGGTTCTGGAATAACAATATATTTCATTTTAGGCATTTGATTGACTCCTGATGTTTAATTGTTTGGAATATAATTTTTAATATTGTGGGATAAAATATTTTTTAGATTTTCCGAGACTAAATCGGTCAACCCAGTGACAGTATTTAAATCTTGTCCCCAATGTTCAGTCATTTTTAAGACGTTTGTTACTAATGTTTTGACGTCATTTTGATAAAGTGGCTGCCATTCTTTAAATTTTGCTAATAAGTGCGTATCATCAGTTAATGAAATCACTTGACCTTGGTACTCTCCACGATAAAAAGCAATAAGTGCGGCTAATGAAAACGAAATATATTTAGGAGGGCAGTTAAATCGTTGACTGTAGGTTAATAGCTGTGGTAATAAGCGAGTTTTAAATTTCGTTAATGAATTTAAAGAAATAGACATGAGTTCATGTTTGATGAATGGATTTTTAAAACGCTTTAATACTTCATCGGCAAATTTTTCTAGCTGCTTTTTATCTAAAGATAAGGTTGGGATCACTTCTTGATTCAAAAGATTTTTAACAAAGGTTTCAATTTGCGGATCATTCATACATTGACCAACAGTACGTAGCCCAGCAAGGTAAGCAACAGGAACCATTGCTGTATGAGCACCATTTAAAATGCCGACCTTTCTTTCTTTGTACGGTTTAATATCATCAACCACTAAAATGTTCAGATCTAATTGGTCAAGTTTTAATTTTTGTTTTAACCAATCTGGTCCTTGAATAACAAATAAATAGAAGTATTCAGCAGTATCTAAAAAACGGTCTTGATAACCAAGTTGTTGTTCAAGTTGTATGGCTTCGTCTTTTGGATAACCAGTGACAATACGATCGACTAATGTTGAACAAAATGTATTGCTTTCTTTGATCCAAGTAATAAAGCTATTACTAAGATTCCATAATTTTGCATATTCTAGTACTAGTTCTTTTAACTTTTCACCATTATAGTCAATAAGTTCACATGGAATAATAATTAAACCTTTATCTTTTTGTCCGTTAAAAAACTCGAATCGATGATGTAAAAAACAGGTTAGTTTAGCTGGGAAAGTCGTTGGTGGTGTATCGGTTGCTTTATCTTTATCGTTAAATGCGATTCCAGCTTCAGTGGTATTAGAGAAAATAAATTCTAAGTCAGGATTCTCAGCGCATTTTAAATATAATTGATAATCTTGATATATCAAAATTTCTCGGTTAACGGAATAGATAATTCTAGGTGTTGCAATAGCGTCACCTTGTTCATTTAACCCACGAATAATTGTGGTATAAAGTCCATCTTGTTCGTTGATGGATGGTTGATGAGTATCAATTGGTCTTACAATAGTTACGCCACTATTGAAATCTGTTTTTTGGTTTAGATTATCAACAATCCAATCAACAAATGCTCTTAGAAAATTTCCTTCACCAAATTGGAGAATTTTTTCAGGGTAGCTAGGGCCGGGAAAGTTAGATCTATTTAATTGTTTTTTCATAGAATAGTTCTCTTTAATTATGTTGCGAGATAGTAAGTAAAGAGAACTATAAAAGAAGATAAAAAACAGTATTTATTTTTTTATTTGTTTCGTGTTGGGTATAAAAATTTTTTGTTTTTTATCTGTTTTTTATGGTTAATGTTCGACCAATCGATTCTTGCATTGATGTTTTAGCTGTATTTAAATGACGGCACAATGCTTCAATGGCATTGTGTTCATTTTTTTGTAAAATAGCTGTTAATACTGCTATATGTTCTGATACAGCAATACTATTGCGTTCTTTGAGGTCACTATTGTCCCACTGATAATGAAAGTGAAATATCACTGAAATTAAATCAAACGACTGCATAAAAAATGGATTATCATTACAAGATAAAATCAATTGATGGAAATCACGATCAAGTGTTGAAAAGTGCGTGTATTCATTTTGTATTTTTTGTTGAAAATTCTTATGGCGTTGTAATAATTCTCGTGCTTTTATCCAGTTAATATGGTTATCGGGTTGAGACATAAATGCTTTAAGTGCAAATATTTCTAAAACACTTCTAAATTCATAAAGCTTTTCTGCGTAGTCTTTAGCAAAGGTAACTAATTCCCATTCACCTTTTTTTATATTATTAATCAATCCATAGTGCAAAAAACGTAATAAAAATTCACGAACAACAATAGGATTTACTTTGGTTTCTTTCGCAAGTTGAATTTCATTAAAATTATCTCCAGGTAATAATTTTTTGTGATTGATTAAATCGTAAAAATAAGTTTCAAACTTTTTATCTTGTATTGATCTCTTTTCAAAAATACAGGCAATTTTATCCTCGTTTGTTGGTTCCCGTAATAAATGATATTCGTTATTGCTAAATAGTAAAATTTCAGTTCTACATAAATACTCAAGTACAGCTCGGATAGTTGTTCTGCTCACGTTGAAAGCGTCAGCCAGAATTGAAATAGAAGGTAATGGAAAAGATAATATATTATTATTAATGCAATCAATAAATTGATTGATGGTATTTTGTCTTAATGTTTGACTTCTGCCCATATTATGTTTCTCGATAATGTTATTATAATAATAGGAGTTTGAAAAAATCCTACCAAATAGTCTTGCTAGGATTTTCTAATAAAATGGCTAATTTATAAAGTAGATTGACTTTCTGTAATTGGTTTAATGTCCTTTAATACGAGTAAATATACAAGTGCACCTATAGCACAAGCACACCCCGAAACCACTAATGCATACATAAATGAACCTGTTGCTCCAATAATATACCCTGTTACAATTGGACCTAATATACCACCACAATTTGAAACAGTGTTTTGGATTCCTCCTAAAACGGATGTCATATTTCTTGGTGCAATGTCACCTGGTAGACACCAAATAGCTGAACCAGCAAAAGCAAGGCCAATATATGAAATACAAAGTAGTACCATCATGATAGTTATTGAATCAACTAAGCCAGCAAGTGAAATTGAAGTTGCAATTAACATTCCGCCAACTAAGTTAATTTTTCTTGCAAGATTGATGTTATTGGTTTTGATATAGATAAAATCAGTTAACCAACCACCGATCCATTGTCCAATGATGCCACATAAAGGCGGTAACATGGCAAGAAAACCCATTTCAGTCAAGCTTAAACCCCGTTCTTTCATTAAATAGGTTGGAAACCAAGTAATAAAAAAATAGACTGCATAATTAAGCATAAAAAAGCCAATACACATAGCAAGCACATTGCGGTATTTTAATAATTGATACCATTTCATGGGTTGTATATTGTCTATTCCTTCTTTTTTAATTTGACCTTCACGAATATATTTTAATTCTGTTTCACTAATCCTTGGGTGTTGCTCAGGATCTTGGTAAACACATAACCACCAAACAACCCAAAGAAGGCCCAAAGCGCCACAAATAAAAAATGCTGCATGCCATCCCCAACTAGCAATAATCCAAACAACAAGAGGCATTGCAAATGCTGTTCCGAAGCGAGAACCACTATCAAACAGTGCCGTAACACGCCCCCTTTCTCTATCTGGGAACCATTTTGCCGTAATGCCACCATTACACGGATATGCAGCTGCTTCGCCAATGCCCATAAAAACTCGAGAGAAAATAAAACCAATTGGTGATGTTGCTAATGCTGTTGCGCCTGTAGCTAAAGACCACCACGTAACTGAACCTGCAAGGGTCTTTCTTTGTCCAAAACGATCAGCAAGGAATCCAGCAGGAATTTGGCAACATGCATAGCTTAAGAAAAATGCAGACATGATCCATCCCATTGCCTCAGGTGAAATATTTAAATCAGTCGCAATAATAGGTGCAGCTGCAGACATTACAGTTCTATCTAAATAGTTAATCACAATAGCAAATAACATGAGTATTGCTATATGGAATCGAACACGACTATTTTTTTTAGGCATAAAAAAACCTCTTTCTATAAATTATTTAATAATATATTCATTTAGTTACCTTATTATTGATTAAGATAATAAAGATGATTAACGAATAAGCCATTTCACTAGAAATGGCTATATAGATAGTAGAGAAAAAATTCATTCGGATAAGGAATTGTTTGTTTGATTGTGGTCGGGATAATATTTTTCTGTTTTTTATTTGTTTTTTTATTTCTTTATTAATTGTATTACATCTTTTTTATATGTTCTTAGACTCGGGGGAATTGAGGTATATTATTTATGTAGTTGGAATATTTATCATAATTATTTTAGAAAACGTTCATCTTTTCAATTCATCTTTATTATCTGGTTATTATGATGGTTTGTTTTATAAAATTTGTTGAAGAAATTCAATAAATAGATTATGTTTACCCGCCAAACATAACTTTAGTTAAAGCTAATTGATGAGTAATTTGTTGCGATCAAGTTCAATCAAGGGAAAGCCAAACATTACCGATTGGCGTTCTTCATGATACGCGCTTTATCAACTTGCCATTGGCGTTCTTTAATATCGGAACGTTTATCGTACTCTTTTTTACCTTTGGCTACCCCAATTTTCACTTTCGCCCATGCATTCTTCCAATATAAAGAAAGGGCAACAACGGTATAACCTTGGCGATTGATTTGGCCAAATAATGAATTAAGTTCACGCTCATTTAGCAATAACTTACGGTTGCGCATAGGTTCGCAAATAACATGGGTTGAAGCAACATTCAACGGAGTAATGGTCGCCCCAAATAACCATGCTTCGCCATCTTTTAGCAGAACATAGCTATCGCTAATATTGACTTTACCTGCGCGCAGTGATTTGACTTCCCAGCCTTGCAGGGATAATCCCGCCTCGATTTCTTCTTCAATGAAGTACTCATGGCGTGCACGTTTATTTAATGCAATGGTTGCCGAACCTGGCTTATGTGATTTTTTCTTAGTCATAATGTGCGTTATTATAGAGTTACGTGATATTATATGCTACTAATTTTAGCTTTTTATTTTATTACTATGGCACATATTTTTCACGAAGTTATTGAACCTTATACCATTGAGCAAATGTTTGCTTTAGTCAACGATATTGAAAAATATCCAGAATTTATTCCAGATTGTATCGCAACGGGTATTATTAGAAAACAAAATAATACCATTGCCGCATTTATTGAGGTTGAAAAGTTCGGTTTTAAAAAATCGTTCACCACATTAAATCAAATTAACGAACCTAACTCAATTGATATGACGCTATTAGAAGGTCCATTTAAAAAATTATCAGGTCGATGGCAATTTGTTGAAATCGCGCCCCAAAAAAGTAAAATCAGCTTTAATTTAGATTTTGAGTTCAAAAATAAATTATTGGATATGACTTTTACTCCCGTATTTAAAGAGATCATGAACGGTATGGTTAATGCGTTTTCAAAACGAGCAAGGCAGATTTATTAAAATGATAAATATTCAAGTGGTTTATGCGTTACCGAATAACGCAACAGTCATTGATTGCAATGTCGATGAGCAAACGAATGTCTTGCAAGCAATTACAAAATCCAATATCTTATCATTATGTCAGATTAAATTGGATGAACATCTAATTGGCATTTATGGAAAGCGTTGTGAACCGACTCAACGGGTAAAAGCGGGGGATCGCATTGAAATATATCGGCCATTAATCAACGACCCCAAAGAAATAAGACGAAGAAAAGCGACACAAAAAAATAATCGATAAAGGCAAAGGAAACTAAATGCATAATCTACTAATTGAAAAAATTGAAACTTTATGCAAAAAGCGTGGCATTAAACTGACAACGCAACGCCGAACCGTTTTAGACATTATGTTAACGGCTAATAAAGCGATGAGTGCGTATGATCTTTTAGATCTACTCAAAGCCAGTGAGCCACAAGCCAAACCACCGACAATTTATCGTGCACTTGAGTTTTTGCTTGAGCAAGGCTTTATCCACAAAGTGGAATCTTCTAATAGTTATATCATCTGTCCACATTTTCAAGATCCTGAACATATTTCCATTTTATTTATTTGTGATAAATGCCAACAAATTATTGAAAAACATTCTGAACAAATCGAAGAACAGCTAAAACAACTCGCACACCACAATCAATACTTAATAAAGCACAGTGTGCTTGAAATACATGGACTTTGTCAGCAGTGTCAACCTTAATTATTGCGCTTTGGCTCATTAACCTTACCTGCGACACGATCGGGCAAATTGCGTTTAAGTATGCGGCGATCACTTCTAAAAACAAACAAGGCTTACATTATTGGCAAAGATTATTTGCCAATATTTGGCTTTGGATTGGTTTTGGCTCTTACTTTCTTGGCTTTATATTTTGGCTAGCATTTTTAAGCGAAGTGTCTTTATCGGCAGGCATCTTATTAGGATCATTTAACATCATTACAGTTATGCTAGCAGGGCGCATCCTATTTAAAGAGCACCTTACCTTATTTCGTATTGTAGGGATACTTTTTATTACAACTGGCGTAGTATTAGTGGGGCTAACTTAATGAAAAAGTTTTACATTATCGGTTTTATCTTACTACTATTTTTTGATACTTTTGGGCAAACTAGCTTTAAATTAACTGCACTATCGGCCCTACCGTTTGAAATCAGTTTTGATTGGCTAGTGCGCATATTTTCTTATGGTTGGGCTTACTTAGTCATGTTGGGCTATACAGGGGCGTTTATTACATGGATGGTATTATTAAAAAAAGCTCCAGTCGGCCCAGCATTTGCGGCATCTCATCTACAGGTAGTTACTGTTATGCTGGTATCGGTAATTGTTTTTGAAGAACAAATCACCATAGCTCGGCTATTAGGGGCATTATGTATTATTATTGGCATTGTCTTTCTTGCTTTGGCTGAACAAAGATTACAGCATAAATCTTAGTTTCTCGCTTTTAACTTTTTGTATTGAAACTTATGTTTAATTGCAAAAAATAAGCAATATTATTTTATGTATAAAAAAGGGAGGAGGAAAGTTGAGTTGACTAAGCTAATGACCCTACTTAATAAATCACTATAGCAACTGCCAAATTAACTATCAGACATCCCTTATCTATTTTTGCTTTGTTAGACAAATTAGATACAAAAATAGATAAGCGAATTCAGTTTTATTTAGTTTCGTTCTCGTTCAAGTACCACTAAATAAGCTTCTCTTTTCCAAAATAAAAATAAGCGACGCATATCTTTTTCCATCGTGACAACTCGCCAACCCTGTTCTGCATTCTTATTTAACGCTTCTGTAAATTTAACTTCATTAACATTAGCATTACCCAAAAGCAATGAAGACAAAGCACCTTCTTGAAAAACAATAACCTTATATTCTTTCATAATAATTAGTTCCTTAATTTTTTATTAACATCATTCTCAATGATAAGCACCATCAAAAATAGGCGGCATTATATACTTTTTAGCCTCTTATTCTCAACTTCTTAATAAATCTTTAAAAAATAGATGTTTTAATCCATTTTTTACGCCGTTTATTGTTAACTAATTTAAAAATAGTTTTTGAGCAATTGACAAAGCACATAGATATTATCATTTAATAAAATCACCACAAAAAAATGGTCAGGAAAGTTATTGATTTTATTAAAGTTTTATGTTTTCACGAAAAAACGAAATAACCCTCTATATCTGCTTATCTAAATTTTTTAGCATCTCAATAATCGGCCTATTGGCATCAGGAAATTCATCAGCATTTAGCTCTTCTTGATCAACCCAACGGCTTGGTTGCCCTTCTTTCGCAAATGGCACACCATCCCACTCTTCAACCAAATAGGCATGAATGGTGATATCTCGGTCTTCATAACTGTGCTCAAAAACTTTTAAAAACTGGGCTTGATGAATATGGATGTCAACTTCTTCGGCGATTTCTCGTTGTAAGGTTTGATATGGGGTTTCGTGGGCTTCTATTTTCCCTCCGGGGAATTCCCAAAAACCAGCAAGATGAGAATCTTCACCGCGTTGGGTAATAAAAATTTGACAATTTTGTGAACGAATAATACCTACAGCAATTTCAGTATGTTTTTTCATAATCCTGTCTGTTTATCTATAAATTTAGGGAAAGAGAGCATTTTTCCTTTTTATTAAATCACCGACTTTCATCGGTGATTTAAACATCAATTTATTTGATAATACTAAATTTTTGTCTTAATTAACAGCGCCATGACAATGTTTATATTTTTTACCTGAACCGCAAGGACATGGATCGTTGCGTCCTACTTTGGTTTGTGCTCGTACCATGGGTTGTGGTGCTCCAGTTGGCTGCGCTTCACTTTCACCACTCATGCCTGCTAGTGATTCATGGTTAGCTTGCTGTTTAGCCATTAATTTTTCCATTTCGGCAAGGCGTTGGCGTTCTGCTTCGTCGACTTCTTCTTGTGAGCGAATTTGTACACGGCTTAAAATACCAATAACATCATATTTTAACGATTCTAACATGCTAGCAAACATATTAAATGATTCTCGTTTATATTCTTGTTTTGGATCTTTTTGTGCGTAACCGCGTAAGTGGATACCTTGGCGTAAGTAATCCATCGAGGCTAAATGCTCTTTCCAAAGAGTATCAAGGGTTTGTAGCATGACGCTTTTTTCAAAATGTCTAAATGCTTCAGCGCCTGCGGTGTTTTCTTTTTCTAGGTATCGGTCTTGCGCCATTTGTAAAATACGTTCACGCAAGGTTTCTTCATGCAGGTTTTGCTCTTCATCTAACCATTTTGCTATAGGTAAATCTAAGTCAAAGTCTGTTTTTAGTGCCGATTCCAGCCCCGGAATATCCCACATTTCTTCAATCGATTGTGGTGGAATGTATTGGTCGATTAAGGCGTTAAATACATCACCTCGGATCGAGTCTATGGTCTCTTTTATGTCGCTGTTATCAAGTAATCCGTTTCGCTCTTGGTAGATTACTTTACGTTGATCGTTGGCAACATCGTCATATTCTAGAAGTTGTTTACGAATATCAAAGTTACGACTTTCAACTTTCTTTTGTGCGTTGGCAATGGCTTTGGTTACCCATGGGTGTTCAATGGCTTCGCCTTCTTTCATGCCTAGTTTGCGCATCATGCCGCCAATACGGTCTGATGCAAAGATTCGCATTAATGGATCTTCAAGCGATAGGTAAAAACGTGAAGCCCCAGGGTCACCTTGACGGCCAGCACGACCACGCAATTGGTTGTCGATACGACGTGATTCATGACGCTCAGTACCTAAAATATATAGCCCTCCTAGTGCAATCACTTCTTCATGTCTTGCTTGCCAAGCTTGTTTGGCTTTTTCAATGTCTTCTGGCGTTGGGTTTTCTAGTTTTGCTATTTCGTTTTGCCAGTTTCCGCCTAGCATAATGTCGGTACCACGCCCAGCCATATTGGTGGCAATGGTGACTGCGCCTTTGCTGCCGGCATTAGCAATAATTTCAGCTTCTTGAGCGTGAAATTTAGCATTTAAAACATTGTGTTTAATGCCTGCTTTTTTGAACGCTTGCGATACGAGCTCTGATTTTTCGATCGAGGCGGTACCAACAAGGACAGGTTGTCCGCGTTTTACACATTCCTGTACATCAGCCACAATTGCATTGATTTTTTCTTTTTCGGTCATGTAGACAAGATCGGATTGATCTTTTCGTTGCATTGGGCGATTGGTTGGGATAACGATGGTATCTAAACCATAAATTTGGTTAAACTCAAATGCTTCAGTATCTGCTGTACCTGTCATTCCAGCTAGTTTTTCGTATAAGCGGAAATAGTTTTGGAAGGTGATTGAAGCCAGTGTTTGGTTTTCGTTTTGGATTTTAACGTGCTCTTTGGCTTCAACCGCTTGGTGTAAGCCATCAGACCAACGACGACCATCCATGGTCCGGCCAGTATGTTCGTCAACAATGATAATTTCATTGTCTTTAACAATATAATCAACGTCTCGGTGGAATAGGTGATGGGCGCGTAGGGCGGCATTGACATGATGCATTAATACGATGTTGCTTGGTGCATAAAGTGATTCTTCACCTTTCATGATGCCTTGTTTTATGAGCAATTCTTCAACTTTAATTAATCCACGCTCTGTTAAGTTAACTTGACGGGATTTTTCGTCAATCGAAAAGTCGCCATCGCCTTGAAATTGTTCAGAATCTTCTTTTTCTTGTCGAACTAGGTGTGGAATTATTTTGTCGACACTAATGTATTTGTCTGAGCTGTCTTCTGCTTGTCCTGAAATGATCAGTGGCGTTCTGGCTTCGTCAATAAGAATTGAGTCAACCTCATCGACTAAAGCGTAATGTAGTGGGCGCTGTACGCGTGATTCTTTGTTAAATACCATGTTATCACGTAGGTAATCAAAGCCATATTCGTTGTTGGTACCATAGGTGATATCAGCATTGTAGGCATCACGTTTTTCGTGTGGCGGCATGTTTGGTAGGTTGATGCCAACGGTTAACCCTAAAAATTCGAATAACGGGCGGTTATTTTCAGCATCGCGTTGTGCTAAATAGTCATTAACGGTAATGACATGTACCCCTTTGCCTGTTAAAGCATTTAAATAAGCTGGTAATGTTGCTGTTAAGGTTTTACCTTCACCAGTACGCATTTCAGCAATGCAACGTTCGTTCAATACCATACCGCCAATTAGCTGTACATCAAAATGACGCATACCAAATACACGTTTACTTGCTTCACGTACTACGGCAAAGGCTTCTTCTAAAATATCGTCTAATTGAGTTCCTTCTGCAATCTTTTGTTGGAATTCTGTGGTTTTGGCTTTAAGCTCAGCATCTGATAATGCTTCCATTGTAGGTTCAAGGGCGTTGATTCTTTCTACTCGCTTACGCATGTTTTTTAATACGCGCTCATTGCGGCTACCAAATACTTTTGTTAATAACTTTAATAACATAACTTTTCTCTTGTTTTTTAATACGGATTTTAAGGCATTCGCCTTGTATAAAAATTAGTTTTATTTGAGTGTAAATTCTAACAGGTCGTTTTTGGCCCAGCGCGTATGCCGTTGTAAGGAGATAGTCGGATTGCTTTGCTAGGGGAAAGATCATCATAATTAGGCGTTATTAAAAATGCTGTAATATGCTGTTTTTGGGTATGTGCTAGCGTTTGTGACTGTTTTGGGGCTGTTTCTTGGTGATCTTGTACAATTGATGTAATTGTCATGATTCCACTTTGAGAAACATCCGATTCTGACGGCAGCGCTTCGTTTTGACATAAACCAAATCCAGCAGCAATCACACCTAATAATAAGTGCGATAAAGCGGTTTTGATAATCAACCGTTTGCTGAGTTTTTGCCAATAATTAATGACGACCATAATCCGCGCATTTTAGCATTTTTTAGCAAAATAAAAAACCTTTATTACAAGGGGAATAATTTAATAAAAGGAATTTTAATAAGTGGATAGGCTTATAAAAACTCGCTTTTTTCGGTAGTAATAAGCGAGTTTTTGTTCATTTATCTTCCCTTAATCCAATCATATTAAGCGTTGAATTAAGGAAAGAAAGTAGGGGGGAATATTATTCCACCATTAATTGCCCCATCATGCCGAGTGTTTCATGTTCAATAATGTGACAGTGATACATGCGAAGCCCAGGAAGGTTTTGCTGTATTTTGATGGTGAGTTTTTCGTGTGGTCGTAAATTAATGGTATCTTTTAAGGCAATATAGTCTGGCTGAGTTTTTTTACCATTTAATTCGTGTGTTTGTACAATAAACTGTGCGCCATGGATGTGGAAGTTGTGATCCATATGGGAGTTATTGAATATTGTCCATTCTTCAATATCGTGAATTTTGCTTTTTAGATCAATTCGCGACATATCATGACGTTTGCCATTAATTAAAAACAACATACCACCATGTGGCTGTTTCATGTCCATTACTTCGGTGTATTCCAGTAATTTATGGGCGACAGCCGGCCCCATGTTAGGTAGTTGGTTTAATGTGTTTGGTAAGGTGATCGGATCGGATTTAGTCAGTACTAACTCGCCCAGTATTAGATCTTGTTCTGGTGGTACATTGCCCATTTTATTGCGATCGTATCCGATTGATTGCAGATAGACAGTACCAGTTTGTTTTGGCATGATGACTAATTCAGCACGTTCAGCGGGTGTTAATAATAAGGGTTTGGTCAATAGATAAGGTTTTGCTAATAGTCCGCCATCAGTGCCCACTAAGTAGACATCGCAATTAGGGATAGAAAGATTAAGATATCGACCTGAACACGCATTCCATACTCGGATACGTGTGGCTGAATCTATTTTGATTTTTGGTCGGTAACTGCCGTTGATCAATACAAATTGGCCTTCACGTCCATTCATCCAATCGACCATTGAGTTATCAGCAATTTGACCTTTGTCGGTTAATTTTAGATCCGAAAAGAACCAATTTTGTTCAGGGATTGATGTTAGTGGATCGTGTTTGCTGCGAACAATAAATGTGCCGGCTAAACCGCGATAAACTTGTTCGGCTACTGTATTGTGCCCGTGGGGATGGTACCAATAAGTGCCTGCAGTACCTTTAGGAATGGTAAATTCATAAGTTCGACTGCCTCCTGCTGGAATTTCGTTTTGTGGGTTGCCGTCTTGATCGGATGGAATGAGCAAACCATGCCAATGAACTGTCGTTGGTTGAGTTAGTTCATTTTTCACAGTGATTTTGACATGATCTTCTTCAAATACTTCGATTTTAGGGCCGGGTGTCATTCCATTATAGGTCCAAAATTCCGTGATTAAATTCGGAGTTAAGGCTATTTTTGTTGGTTTTAGATGTAATGTTGCTTCAAAAAATCCTTTTTGGTTGCTGTCATTTTTTAAGTTGGTCAAAGTTGGTAAATCCATTCCTTGTGGTAGTGCTGAAGTCGGTAGGAGTTTTTGTGGCATTTGATTGTTATTCATGTTCATGTGTTGGTGCGTACCATCCCCTTTTTGACATTCATCAGAATTAATATCGCACACCATGTTATGCATGTTGTTGTGATCTATTTTGGCTATAGCTTTAGTTGCGACCAGTCCACCGATAGCCGCGGTAATATTCATCAAAAAATTTCGACGTTTCATAATATTCCTCAAAAATAGTTAAATTTAACAATAACTTAATGGTTATGTTGATAAAACAAATATCAACATCATTTCGGTGATTGTGTGTTGTGTTACTTACTGCTTTTATTTACATAAATCAATTAAACAGTTTGCGGTGGTCTTAACTCTGGAACAAATTCGTTATATTGTGGAATAGGCTTTATAGGCAGATATCGTTCACTGCCAGACGAGATATAAAGTTTTAGAGGGAAATTAGAATCTAAAATACTGCATGTTGAACATTGATAAAATAAAGCACAAGCCGACATAACTGGTTTTTTTTGCAAAATCAAATCTTGTTGATGAGAAAGGGATGTGTGTTTGGTCGTTACTACAGATGAGGAACAAGCAGTATGACAAGTTAAAGGCGATGATAATGATAAATTAGATAAGTGCCATGAAGAGTAAATAAACCAAAATAGTATTGACGCCAATACAACTATTAAGCAAATTGATTTATTTTTAAGGTTTATGGGCACTTGAGCTCTCACTATTTTCGTAAAATAAATAATTGTCCTACTTAAAGTTTGAACATCACTTTAATGTAAGTAGTTTAATTTAATTGTATCAGTTTGTCGATTTATCTATCAATCATTAAATAATGTTAAAATTTTAAGTTTATGTGACAAAAAAATAAGATAATTATAAAGTGTTCTGGTATGATATTTATCAGTAATAATTGGTAAATAATATTGATATGAAAATTCTTTTTGGTGTTCAAGGAACAGGAAATGGCCATGTCAGTCGTTGTAGAACTTTAGCTAAAGCACTGAAAAAGGTTGGAGCTGACGTTGATTATATTTTTAGTGGTCGTGATCCTAAAGACTATTTTGATATGCAAGACTTTGGCGATTATAAGACTTATCGTGGCGTCACCTTTGCTACGCTTAATGGTAAAATAAATTTTCGTAAAACTGTGCAACGAATTCGAGCTTTTAGGTTGATAAAAGATGTGCGTGAGCTTGATTTGTCGAAGTATGATTGCATTATTAGTGATTTTGAGCCAGTTAGTGCTTGGGCAGCGCATCACCAGAATCGTGAATGTTTAGGAATAAGCAATCAAGCTGTATGCCAATATCTGAAACCTAAAGAATATGGATTAGTCGCTAATGTTATTATGAAATATTATGCGCCTGTTACTAAGCCAATTGGTCTACACTGGTTTCATTTTGGGCATAAGTTGTTACCACCAATGATCGATTCATTCCAAGCAATACCAACAGAAGATGGCAATATTGTGGTTTATTTGCCATTTGAGAGCTTAGATAAAATCATTGCGATGTTAAAACAATTCCAAACTCATCAATTTATCTGTTTTCATCCTGATATAAAGTTAGAATCACAACAAGGCAATATTCATTTTCAGCCCCTTGGTCGTGATAATTTCACCAAAGCGTTAGTAAGTTGTTCTGGCATTATTTCAAATACAGGTTTTGCATTGATTTCTGAAGCATTAACGCTTGGCAAAAAGATTCTTACTAAACCAGTTTCGGGGCAATTTGAACAAATTTATAATGCGCAATGTTTGCAGTCACTTGATATGGCCACTGTGATGGAAAATTTAAACAGTATCAAACTTAAGTATTGGCTTGATTTACCATCACCAATGCCCATTGTTTATCCCGATGTGGCGACAGCACTAGCTAACTGGATTGTTGCTGGTCAAAAAGAATCATTGCTCTCTTTAAGTGAGCGGCTTTGGAGCCAAACTATCTTTCCCGATAATGTCAATCAGAAAATAAAATCTTTAGGGTATGTGTGACGGAACGAATATGATATTAAGTATTATTGTAGCCATGGCTGATAACCGTGTAATTGGCTTAGATAATCAAATGCCTTGGCATTTGCCCGCAGATTTGGCATGGTTTAAAAAGAATACGCTTAATAAACCTGTTATTATGGGGCGAAAGACATTTGAGTCTATTGGACGTCCGTTACCTGCTCGGCACAATATTATTATTTCAAGACAAGCTTCGCCAGAAGCTAATTTAGTTCCAAACGTGAGTTGGGTACAATCGATAGATGCAGCTATATTGTTAGCACAAACACAGCATGTTGATGAGGCGTTTATTATTGGTGGTGGGAATATTTATCATCAGGCATTACCTTTAGTCGATCGGCTTTATTTGACTCATATCGATGCTAAATTGCAGGGCGATACTTATTTTCCTGATTATTTGCCTGAACAGTGGCAAGTTATTCATCAAGAAAGTCATCAACCCGATGATAAAAATCGTTATTTATGTCGATTTGAAATTTTAGAAAGAAAGCCTAAAGGTTAAGTATTTTAATTAAATCGCCACTAATTTTATAAAAGTGGCGATTTTTTATTAGCCTTGAAAACGTTTTGCTTCAACAACATCTGGCAGTTGTTTGATTTTATTGAGTACTCGATTTAACGAGTCTTGGTCAAATATTTCCATATCAACATCGATTGTTGCTAGTTGTTGTTTCGTATCTGAGCGACTAATTAGTCCTAGAACATTTACCTTTTCATTAGCTAAAATTGTTGTGATATCTCGTAATAAACCACTTCGATCGTTTGCAATAATTTGTACTACCATGGTGTAGCTTGAAAGGGTGTTATCACTCCAAACGGCATGAGTAATACGCTCAGGAGCATGATTTTTAAGCTCTTGTAACTGTTCACAATCAGCGCGATGAATTGAGATCCCTCGTCCTTGGGTAACAAATCCAGCGATGGGATCACCAGGAATAGGGCGACAGCAGTTTGCAATGGTGTACATTAAATTGCCCACACCCTCAATAATAATTTCACTTCCTTTTTTATTATTAGTTTTATTGGTGTTTTTAGTTTGTGTGTTTGATTTTTGAGCAATTTGTTTTAATACTGCTTCGTCAGCTTCTTCTGCTGTGGGTTTATTAAATTGTGCATTGATGAAGTTAATTAATTGATTAATTCTTACATCACCACTACCAATACCCGCAAGTACTTCGTCAAACGAATGCGCGTTATATTTGTTGATTAAGATCTTTTCAACACTTTTTATACTAATATTTAATGGTTCAAGCTCATGCTCTAAAATTTGTTGACCGGCGGCGATATTTTTATGTCGATCTTGTTTTTTAAACCAAGTTTGAATTTTAGCTCTGGCTCGGCTACTGTTTACAAATCCTGTGTTAGGATTTAACCAATCACGGCTTGGGTTGGGCTGTTTTTGGGTAATAACTTCGATTTGATCACCCATTTTTAAACGGTAGGTAAATGGTACAATTCGTCCACTTACTTTCGCACCAATACAACGGTGTCCAACATCGCTGTGGATATGGTAAGCAAAATCAAGCGGTGTTGAACCGGCTGGTAAGTCAACTACATCACCTTTAGGCGTAAATACATAGACTCGGTCATCAAAAATTTGACTACGGACCGCTTCTTGGATTTCGCCACTTTCTGACATTTCTTGTTGCCATGTTAATAATTTACGCAGCCAAGAGATTCGCTGATCATAGGCAGTCATTTTGTCAGTACTGCCTTCTTTATACTTCCAATGAGCGGCAACGCCTAGTTCAGCATCATTGTGCATTTGTTCAGTACGGATTTGAATTTCGATTGTTTTATCTTGCGGACCATAAACAACCGTATGGATCGATTGATAACCATTCGGTTTAGGGTTAGCAACATAATCATCAAATTCTTTAGCGATATGTTTATAATGACTGTGCACAATACCTAATGCATTATAACAATCCTCAATACTATCGCTGATAATACGTACTGCTCGAATATCATAGAGTTCTTCGAACTTAAGGTGTTTACGTTCCATTTTTCGCCATATACTGTAAATATGTTTAGGGCGACCATAAACTTCGGCACGAACGTGATCTTGATTCATTAGATTCTGTAAATGGCGAACAAATTGGTTGATATATAGTTCACGATCTAATCGCTTTTCTTGTAATTTTTTAGCAATAAAGTGATATTCATTAGGGTGTAAATAGCGGAAGCAAAAATCCTCTAGCTCCCATTTTAATTGCCCTATACCTAAGCGATTGGCTAAAGGTGCATAGATGTTAAAACACTCTTTAGCTGCTAGCACCTGTTCTTCTTGCGGTGCATTGATTAAATTGCGCAAATAGGTAATACGTTCAGCCAATTTTATAATAACACTGCGGAAGTCATTTGCCATTGCCAATAACATGCGGCGAATACTATCAATTTGTTCAGTGGTTGCACTGCCGTTACGAATTGCGCGGAGTTGACGGATTTCTTTCATTCTGACAATGCTAGAAATGATATGAGAAATTTCACGGTCGAAATCTTCAGGAATATCTTCTCGGCGAATTATTTTACTATCAACAAAAGGAAGTAATAAAGCCGCACATAAGCTATTGATGTCCATATTAAGTGTCGTTAATATCTCAACCATTTCTATTGAATTTTGGAAACAATAGACTTGCTCTGCTTCACCTGCGCTACTTTCAAAACAGAAGTCCCAGACTTCTCTAAATTTTGTATAAGATGCGGGGTTAGTTAGTAATAATTCTTGTTTTGCCCATCGTTCAACATCAAACTGGGTAAGTGGATAATGTTCTTCGCTATGTTGGTGTGCGCCTCTAATCGATACCATAATTTATGTTCCTGATTTCGTTAACAACAACATTGATTCAATGTGCTTAGTTTGTGGAAACATATCTAAAATTGCAACTTGCTCTATTTGGTATCCTGCTTGGATAAGCTGTTTGCTATCTCGGGCAATAGTTGCAGGATTACACGATATATAAACAATTTTTGTCGGGGCCAATTTTGCAATTTCTATTGTTGCATTAAGCGCTCCTGCTCTTGCAGGATCTAATAATACCTTATTAAATTGTGATTGACACCATATTGAAAATTGTTGGTTATCATCTAAGTTGCTAGTTAAAAAATTGGTTTCAGCACAAATTTTTGTATTATTTAATAGAATATTTAATTTTGCCTTTGCAACCAGTGCATCAACGCCTTCAACCCCCGTTACAGTTTTACATAATGTTGCCATCGGTAATGAAAAATTACCCATACCACAAAAAAGATCTAAAACTTGATCTGTTGACTTTAACGTTAGCCACTCAAGCGCTTGATTAATCATTTTTTGATTTATTTTACAATTTACTTGAATAAAATCGAGAGGACTAAACGTTAATTTTAGATTATTAATTAAATAAAAATGTTCAGTATTACCTGTAATATGCACTAAATCTTTGCCATGAAAATAAAGTGAAATATTGTTATCTTCAGCGAATTGTTTTAATAAATTGCTATCATGATCGGTTAATGGCATGGTGTGTCTTAAGACGATAATTATGCCACTATCGACTGAAATTAATTCAATATGACCAAGCGCTTTTTTCTGTTTGATACGGTTTAGTACGTTTTGTAAGGGGGCTAGCAAAAAATCTAACTCAACAACTAATACAGGACAATGCTTAATATTGGTTATTTGGTTTGATTCAGCTTGACGGAACCCAATCACCAATTCGCCTTTTACAATATTGATCGAAAGTCTCGCCCGTCGACGATAGTGGTAAGGCTGATCGGCAATAATGAGGGGGGTATTTTGAGTAATATGGGTTAATGGTTGTCCTATTTCTTTTTGTAACAGTTTGATTAACGCATCATACTTTGCTTGTTGTTGCAAATGGGGCGAAATATGTTGCAATTCACAACCACCACATTTTTGATAATATTCACATTGTGGTTTAACACGGTCTTTACTTAAATTATGATATTTAATAACTTTGGCTTTAGCATAATTTTTTTTATTTTCAGTTACATCAATATCAACGGTTTCATTAGGTAAGGCTGATTTAACAAAAATTGTTTTACCGTTATGATTAGCAACACCCTGTCCAAAGGTATCTAAGGATGAGACTGTTACTGTCAATTTTTGTGGTTTGAGCTTCTTTTTCTGTGGAGTATAAAAATTAACCATATACGTTTTAAATTTATGTTAAGCTAAGCGCTTTAATAGTTCTGTTTGTACATGCAAAGGAACTAAGTTTGAAATGTCACCACCATGGTAAGCAACATCCTTAACTATTGTTGATGAAATAAATCCCATTGCGATTGATGGCATTAAAAATATCGTATCTAAATCTGATTTTAACGCGCGATTCATTTCAGCCAGTTGTCGTTCATATTCAAAGTCATTTGTGGTGCGTACGCCACGAACGATAACCGTGGCATTGTGTGCTAACGCAAAATTGGCCATTAAATTGTTAAAACCAATAACTTCAACGTTAAGTAAATGTTCAACAGCAGTTGAAGCTAAGTTAACTCGTTTTTCTAATGTAAAAAGTGTATTTTTATTAGGATTTTCAGCAACGGCAATAATCAAGTGAGGAAAGAGTAACGAAGCACGAGCAATAAGATCGATATGCCCATTCGTGATGGGATCGAACGTGCCAGGAAATATTGCGGTTAAAGCTTTACTTTTCATGAGTGATGTTATCCATTAGGTTTGATTTTTATATGATACCTAATTTTATAAATGAATGTTAGTTCAACCTTATAAATTCCGCATTGTTTTGTTTTTAAATGTCTCCTTTCCTGCAATTTTTTATGAAGAAAACAATTATGTGAAAACAATTGTATGAAAAATGAATACATAAAAAATCGTCAGGAAAGGTATTGATTTTATTGAATTTTTTATTTATTGTTCTTTAGGCAATTTTAACCTTTATTTGACAATAAATTGATAGGTTGTTTGATGGCTATAAATCTGATTTGGTTGCAACCAACAACTTTCTTGTGGCCATTTAGGGTGATGAGGGCTATCAGGCAAAAATTGCGTTTCTAATGCGATCCCTGCAAAATTATCATATTCACCGTTATGACGATTCGGTGTATGTTGTAAAAAATTCCCAGTATACACTTGTAAAGATGATTTGGTTGTTGTGATATTCATTATTACTTTTTTATCAGATGAAATGAGTTGAGCAGCTATTGGTTGATTTTTATCCAAAAGATAAGCATGATCATAACCACCTGTAATTTGTCGCTCAAGACTTACCAATAACCTGTCAGATATTCGTTTTGGTTTGCGTAAGTCCATATTGTTTTTGGTGACACAAACTAAATCATTACTTGGTATGCCATTGCTATCAACAGGTAGGTATAAGTTAGCATTAACTTGTAAGGTATGATTAAGGATATCCTTGCTAGTTTCTCCATCTAGATTAAAGTAAGCATGATTGGTTAAGTTAACTGGTGTTGTTTTGTTAGTTGTTGCTTTAAATTTTATAACGACTTCATTGTCATCTGTCAATTTATATATTGCTTGAACATTAAGTTTTCCAGGGAAACCTTGATCGCCATCAGGTGACGTTAAAGTAAATATAATTTGTTGGTCAGATTGAGATTGGATGTGCCATAATTGTTTATCAAAACCTAACTTGCCTCCATGTAATTGATTCACACCTTGATTCGCCACAAGTGGATAGTGTCTATCGCCAATATCAATTGTCGCATTGGCAATACGGTTAGCATATCGACCAATTGTAGCACCTAAATAAGCACTTTGCTTTTTATATTGTTCTAAGGTTTGGCAACCAAGTAATACTTCACGATTTTGTCCATCAACAGGCAATATACAAGAGAGCCAGGTGGCTCCCCAGTTTGATAGTTTAATTTTCATACCGTGCTTGTTTGAAAGTGTTATTATCTTTTCTATAGGCATATTACGTTAGCTCCTTCACTTGGGTGGCAGATATAGAAGTCTTCTTTAATACCAAATTTTTTAGCATAATTGTGGTTAACTATAGCTTTAACATCGTCAATTTTATCTTTCGACACTAAAGCGACCACACAACCACCAAAGCCTCCCCCTGTCATACGTACACCACCTTGTTCACCAATAACATTGTGGATAATTTCAACAAGGTAATCAATAGCAGGTACGGTAATTTCGAAATCATCGCGCATGGAATTGTGGCTTTGAGCCATTAGATTTGATAATAATGTGTAGTCACCATTAACTAGCGCTTGAGCTGCTTTTGTTGTCCGTTCGTTTTCAGTTATCACATGGCGAGCACGTTTATAAACAATTGGATCGAGCGTACTTTCAATTTGTTTTAAATCATCTAACGATGCATCACGCAGTGCTTTTACGCCAAGCACTTTAGCTGCTGCCTCGCATTGTTTGCGTCGTGTATTATATTCGCTATCAACTAATCCGCGTTTGATATTAGAGTTAATAATCACAACTGCAAAATTTTTAGGAATTGAAACGGGTTTAACTTCTAATGAGCGGCAATCAATTAGCAATGCATGTTGTGCTTTCCCAAGGGCGGATATCAGTTGATCCATAATACCGCAATTGCAACCAACAAATTGGTTTTCAGCTTCTTGACCGATCAATGCTAACTGAGTGCCATCTAATGGTAAATCATATAAAATCTGAAACATCTTCGCTACAGCAACTTCAAGTGATGCTGATGAGCTTAATCCAGCCCCTTGAGGTATATTGCCACTAATTGCTAAATCAACACCATGAATATTATTAGCGTATTTTTTAAGGTGTTTTATTACGCCACGGACATAGTTTGCCCATTGATATTTGGGGTGTTTTTCAATAGGTGAATCTAAAGAAAATTCATCTTGTTCGTTATTATAATCAATAGAAATAATACGAATTACATTATCTGAACGTCTGTGACAACTGATTACTGTTTGATAATCAATAGCACAAGGTAATACAAATCCATCATTATAATCGGTATGTTCACCTATTAGATTAACTCGCCCAGGTGCTTGTATAATAGTATCAGGTTGATAGCCAAATTCATTTTCAAAAGCTTGCTTAGTTTTATTGATTAATGCTTTCATTTATTCATCCTTTTTATCTTTATAATGCACATCACTGACGTTGCGTAGTTTTTCAGCTGCTTGTTCTGGTGTTAAGTCTCTTTGCACCTCAGCTAACATTTCATAACCGACCATAAATTTTTTTACTGTTGCTGAGCGAAGTAAAGGGGGATAAAAATGCGCATGTAATTGCCAATAGTCAACTTTATTTTCCATAAAGGGTGCTCCATGCCATCCCATTGAATAAGGAAAAGAGCAATGAAATAAATTATCATAACGGCTTGTTAACTTTTTTAATGCGACCGCTAAATCTTTTTGTTGTTCATTGGTTAATAGGTTTAATCGTGGAATATGAATTTTAGGTAATAATAAGGTTTCAAATGGCCAAATTGCCCAAAAAGGAACAACGGCAAGCCAATACTTAGTTTCTACAACGATGCGGTCACGATTAATGAGTTCTTTTTGGGCATAATCAACCAATAAATTGCGATGGTATTTTTCAAAATAATTCCGCATGTTTAGATCTTCACGCGTAATTTCATTTGGTAAAAAACTATTAGCCCAAATTTGCCCATGGGGGTGAGGGTTAGAGCAGCCCATCGCCGAGCCTTTGTTTTCAAATATTTGTATCCAAGGGTAGCGTTGGCTAAGTTCTTGTAGTTGCTCGATCCAAGTCTTAATGACTCCTTCAATAGCGAGTAAATTAAGTTCAGGTAGTGTTTTACTGTGATCGGGGGAAAAACAGATAACCCGACTCGTTCCTTTTGCGCTTTGCATCTGAAACAGCGGGTCTTGGTGTTGTGGCGATTTTGGCGTATCTTCCATTAATGCAGCAAAATCATTGGTAAAAACAAACGTTCCCGTGTAATTGGGATTGATATCACCTGTTACACGTCGATTACTTGGGCACAAAAAACAGTTTGGATCGTAACTTGGTTTTTGTTCTTCGTTTAACGTTTCTTGTTGACCTTGCCAAGGTCGTTTCGCACGGTGTGGCGAAACTAATACCCATTGGCCTGTTAATGGGTTATAACGTCGATGAGGATGATCAACAGGGTCAAAATTAGCCATTTTTACCTCTTTTTTGATTTTGCTGAATTTATTGATTTATATCATTTAATCAGGATAACCTTGAGGGTTATTTGATTGCCAATTCCATGAGTCTTTTACCATATCATCTAGTGTTAGTTTGGTTTTCCAACCCAATTTTTGTTCAGCTTTTTTTGCATCAGCCCAAAAAGCGGGTAAATCCCCTGCACGTCTTGGCGCAAAGTGCCAATTGAGTGGTTTTCCTGATGCTTTTTCAAAAGCGGTGATAACTTGTAATACACTGTAACCAACACCTGAACCTAAATTGTAAATATGTACGCCATGTTGGTTATGATCGGCTTTGAGTGCGGCAATATGTCCATCAGCCAAATCAACAACATGGATAAAATCACGAACACAAGTTCCATCTGTTGTTGGATAGTCATTACCAAAAATGGCTAATGATTCACGTTTGCCAACAGCAACTTGTGTGATATATGGCATAAGATTATTGGGAATACCAAGTGGGTCTTCGCCCATTAAACCACTAGGGTGAGCCCCAACGGGATTAAAATAACGAAGTAAAGTTAATGACCAATCAGGTTCAGCAATCGCTAAATCCATAATGCATTGTTCAACCATTAACTTACTTTTACCATATGGGCTAGTTGGTAAACCTTGCGGTAACGTTTCAACATAAGGTACTGGCGCAAGCTCACCGTAAACTGTTGCTGATGAGCTAAATACTAACTGTTTAACGCCTGCATTGCGCATTGCTTTCATTAGTACAATACTGCCGTAAACATTATTTTCATAATATTCAAGGGGTTTATGTACTGATTCTCCGACTGCTTTAAGTCCTGCAAAGTGAATAACTGCGCTAATGCTATGTTCAGCAAAGATCTTTGCCAATAATTGCGCATCACAAACATCACCTTGGTAGAATTCAACTTTTTTTCCTGTAATTTTTTGTATTCTATCTAATACTGATGCTTTGCTATTAAATAAATTATCAATCACAATTGGTGTATAACCTGATTGAATTAATTGGACACAGGTGTGACTACCTATATATCCACAGCCTCCCGTTACTAATATTTTCATGATAAACCTTTGTTTTTTTAAAATAATAATGATGCAATTTTCTGTCAATTGTCAGATTTTTCACTGTTGTTATGTTTCCATAGATCCCATGGTCCACGGCCCGATAATGTGAAGGAAGAAATCAGCGTAAAACTAAATGCGATAAAACCAAGAACTAGATATGCTCCTTCAAAACCTATTTTAACATACATTAGACCTGCAAATATGGACATAAACATAATCGATAACTGTTTTGCAAAACAAAATGCAATTAAGTAAACAGTTGCTGATAAACGAATAGGGAAGTGTGTCGTAATATATTTAAATGCGCCAACAAGTAGTAGTGGTGCTTCAAACATATGTAACGTTTTTAATATAACAACTTCAACAGCAGTACTTGCAAATGCTGAACCAGTGATACGAATAGACATAATGGCACCAGCAACAAGTAAGGTATTTTTACTACCTATCTTCATTACAATTAATGGTGCAAAAAACATTACTGTTGCATTTAAAAATTCACCAAGCGTTGTGACATACCCGAATGCTTCTCGACCCACTTGTTCGCTAGAAAAAAATGAGGTAAAAAAGTTAGCAAACTGTTGATCAAATACATCATAAGTACAAGCAACCCCAACTATGTAAAGCATAAAGAACCAAGTTTTACGCATTTTAAGTAAATTAATAGCAAGTTTTAGATTAAATGGTTCAGATTTATTTAATCCCATTTTATCAACAACTTCGGTTGTTGACGTTTTGGCGGGATCGGCAATTTTAACTAGAAATAGAAGAATCAATGCAAATCCAGAACATAGCCAATAAACAGTATTGACATCTTTAGAAATCATAATTCCAACAAATGAAGCACAAATTGCCCATCCCAAACAACCAAACATACGGCAACGACCAAATTCGAAATCACTACGTCTACTTATTTTTTCAACCAAAGCTTCAATAGCTGGTGCTCCTCCACTAAACACCATACCAAGATAAAATCCACCAGCAATGGCGCCTAAAGTGACATTAAATTGAAGTAAAGGACCTAAAACGAAAATGAAAAATGGGCCAAATAACACAAGAAGTAGTGTGATTATCCAAAGAAGGTGTTTTTTTAATCCTAGTTTATCAGAAATTAACCCAAATAAAGGTTGGAAAAAAAGTGCAAATAATGAAATAAATGAAAAAACATACCCAGTATTTGCTTCATTTAAACCATTCATTTTTAGCCAAACAGGAAAAAATGGAAAATATGCGCCCATAATAAAAAAGTAAAGAAAGAAGTAGATACTAAATACCCAATAATTCTTATTACTTAGCGATAACTTTATTTTTTGATTCATGATGAACTTCCTTTGCTAGGTTTTAAATGATTAACGCAACCACTTAGAAATCGTCTACACTTTTTTTGGACAGGTCAGTTATTTATGAAAGTAATAATAACATTAAAAAATGTTATAAAAAGTGATCTAGATAACATTTATGAAATCGTTTACATTAAAAAGCGCTATGTTGCTGTGTAAAAAAATTTTACGGAAAGTATGTTTTTTTAGTATAACCACATATTTTTATGATAGATAAAATTACTAATTAATAAGTTTTTTATTAAAAGAGTATTTGGAATGATTAGTTATAATGGGTTTAAGTCAATAAAACACTATTTTTTGAAATCGATTACATTCATTGCTTGTTTTATACTGAAACACAAAAATTATTTGATAATATAATCTTAGTTTGATTTATTATTAGGTTGTTAATTTCAGGCGAAATCAAATAATCTAAATGTTAATTAGTTTGTTTTGAAAGATTTTATTCTTTTTTCAAAATCTGACCAATTATGATAACCATCACTATTGATAGCCGAATTTTTTAGTTGAAGTTGATAATGTTCTGGTGGATTATCAACATCAAGAACGTGTCCGTTATGGAGTTGTTCAAAGCTTTGATAAATATATTCAGCCTTAAAAAAGTATTCTCCAGTAGATAAGTGTCGAAAACGTTGTAAAGCGACTTTTCCACCAATTGGTGTGCTTTCAAATTGTTTTGGTAGTTGATAAGTTTCAAACTCTAATGCCCCTAGCAATGATGCAATTGTGCTATCGTGCCCTACAAGTAAGTTCACTGTATTATCTTGTTGCATAAGACTGTCTATAGTATTGATGATGGGGGTAGCCGAATGTTTTGCCAGTGTTTTAGTGTGGCATATCAAATTAACATATTGATTACGAAGCTGAACAATTTGTTGCCACTGCGCTAAGTCATTTATTCTACCCCATGCAATATGTTCTTTAGGAAATGATGAATAATATTGTAATAAAAAGGCATCAACTGCTGATGCGCCTATCGCTAGTGCGCCAAGTAATGCCGGCTCTTCATTTTTTTCCATATAAAGCTTAAGCGGAATATCAGCTAATGGGCATTGGTGTTTAGCATATAACGTTGAATGTCGATAATCTAAAATATCTGATAAAATTTCATAAGCGGGTGCTAAATTTTTAAAAATGGACTCTGCTTGATTGGTTTGTTCAATGTCATGTAATACCGCTTGTTTTAGTTCTGGTGAATCATCCCTTAGGCTGGGATCAAAAATAGGATCCATCTTTTCGATTGGGTATTTGTGGTTAATTGCTATATCATAACCTGCATAAGCACCAGCGATAATAAATTGTGCGGTTGCGACAGTTCGTTGTAGGCTATTAGCATAAACAAATATTTTTGGGGTAGTTATCGACGGTTTAATATTATGGGTTTCAAGCCATTGTGATAAATAGTGTCCAAAATAGACTTCTAAAGCACCCCCTCGGGTTGTTAAATAACCATAAGGATGTCGCCATTTAGGCCATTTAAAAGGTGTCGCTTGTTCAAGAAATTCAAGTGTATTTTGTAACGGTGTGCGAATACCATGACGACTTAATATAACCACTTTATCTAATTGGTAGTGCCTATTTATCATTTTTTGATCCAACCTTGTTTATGTAGATAATCTAAAATAAAACTGCGCTGGCCTTTAATAATGGTATGAGCGATTTTATCACTCCAACCACCAGCTTTGGGATGAGTACTGCGTTGCTGATAATAAGTATTCATTTGAGTATCATATTGTGCAAGTAGCGCATGATTAATCGGTTGATAATTATTTTCAAAAAAGACGAGTTCTTTTGGCAATCGTGGTTTTATTTCAGGATTTTGATCTGGATAACCAATGCAAAGCCCAAAAAGTGGAATAACATATTTAGGTAGCGTTAGTAATTCAGTTACTTTATCGATATTATTGCGTAATCCACCTATATATACAGTACCTAAACCTAAAGATTCCGCTGCAATTACCGTATTTTGTGCCATAATTGCTGTATCAATACAACCGACTAAAAGTTGTTCTGCTTTTTCAAGTGGTATGCTAGGTTCAATCTGATAATGTCTGTTAAAATCAGCACAAAATACCCAAAATTCGGGGGCTTGATTTATGTAGCTTTGATCGCCTGCATAGTGAGCAAGTTGTTTTCGTATACTTGTATCGGTAATACGAATAATTGTCGTGCATTGTAAAAAATTGGAACTAGAAGCCGATTGTGCGGCTTGAATAATAGATTCTATTTGTACCTGTGTTAACGGGGTTGATTTATAAGCTCGAATAGAACGGTGGCGACAAATCAAATCAATTATTTCATTTTGCATAATGGCTCCTTAATGGATTGTTATTTATCCATTATTTTTTTATAAATTGTAAATCCCATACGCCATGACCTAGATTTTGCCCTCGTTTTTCAAATTTCGTAATCGGTCTATCATCAGGTCTTGGTATGTAATCTCCCGTTGGTGATAAATTTTCAAATCCTTCAGCTTGGGTTAAAACCTCTAACATATGTTCTGCGTAATGTTGCCAATCTGTTGCAAGATGTAAAACGCCGCCCAATTTTAATTTTTTGTAAATTAATTGCACAAATTTTGGCTGAATAATTCTACGCTTGTTATGTCTTGCCTTATGCCAAGGATCAGGGAAAAAGATTTGTACTTTATCTAGTGAATGATTAGGAATCATGTTTTCTAATACTTCCACTGCATCATGACACATTACTTTTAAGTTTGATAATTGGTTTTCTTCAATTGCCATTAAACAAGCGCCAACCCCTGGTTTGTGTACTTCAATGCCTAAAAAATTTTTATTAGGTGCATTTTTTGCCATTTCAATTAGCGAAGCTCCCATACCAAAACCGATTTCTAGCACTGCTGGTGTGTTAGTGTCAAAAGTAATAGGAGAATTTGCATTATATTCAATACCAAATATAGGCCATAAATTGATTAATGCTTGCTCTTGTCCTTTGGTTAAACGACCTTGCCTTAAAACAAAACTACGAATGGTTCTTTTAGGGTTGGTATTTGGGTCATTAGTTTTTAATTGTTCGTTCATTGTGTTATCTGTTTATGTTTAATAATCTGTGAAATTAATTGTTTACTATAGCTAATAATGAATAGTAGTTTACCCGATTTTTGTGCCACTTCAAAAAAACATATTATCTGTTTATTTTCTATTTATTATTGTGATACATGTAAAATATTTTTAATAAATTTCTATAATGTTGTTGAGCATAATCTGTAAATGATTATATAATTGTCACCCCGATTTAACCGATTACTTATAAGTAATCATGATAACATGCTTGAGGATTTCTCGTGCCTGATATGAAGCTTTTTGCTGGCAATGCCACACCAGAGCTAGCAAAACGTATAGCTAATCGTCTTTATACCTCTCTTGGCGACATTGTCGTAAGCCGTTTTAGTGATGGTGAAGTTAATGTCCAAATCAATGAAAATGTCCGTGGTGAAGATGTTTTTATTATTCAATCAACCTGTGCTCCGACTAACGATAATTTGATGGAATTGCTTGTAATGATCGATGCGATGCGCCGTGCATCTGCTGGTCGTATTACTGCCGTTATTCCTTATTTTGGTTATGCAAGACAAGATCGTCGAGTTCGTTCTGCTCGTGTGCCTATTACTGCTAAGGTTGTTGCTGACTTTTTATCAACAGTTGGTGTTGATAGGGTATTAACCGTTGATCTCCATGCTGAACAAATTCAGGGCTTTTTTGATGTTCCTGTGGATAATGTATTTGCAAGTCCTGTGATCTTAGAAGATATGTTACAGCGTGATTTTGAAAGACCAATTGTAGTCTCTCCTGATATTGGTGGTGTAGTACGTGCTCGAGCGATAGCCAAACTTCTTAATGACACAGATATGGCGATTATTGATAAACGTCGTCAGCGTGCTAATGAAGCAGAAGTAATGAATATCATTGGAGATGTTGCTGATAGAGATTGTATTTTAGTTGATGATATGATCGATACAGCAGGAACGCTTTGTAAAGCCGCTGATGCTTTAAAAGCTCGTGGAGCAAAAAGAGTATTTGCCTACGCAACGCATCCAATTTTTTCAGGTAAAGCAGTTAGTAACATTAAAAACTGTTCTATTGATGAAATTGTTGTTTGTGACACTATTCCATTAACGCCGGAAGTAAAAGCATTAAAAAATGTGCGTCAATTAACGCTATCAGGCATGCTTGCTGAAGCTATTCGTCGAATTAGTAACGAAGAATCAATTTCGGCAATGTTTCACCAATAATCTATTTATTATTGATTTAAATGCCCCTTTTAGGGGCTTTTTTGCAATAAAATCTTTAACAATAAACATATTATTATGACAACAACGATAAAACTTATTGTAGGCCTTGCCAATCCAGGAAATGAATATGCTGCAACAAGACATAATGCAGGTGCATGGTTTGTTGAACAATTGGCTGAACGTTATAATCAACCATTAAAAAATGAGCCTAAGTTTTTTGGTTATACATCAAGAGTTAGTATTTTAGCCCATGATGTGCGGTTGTTAGTTCCAACTACCTTCATGAATTTAAGTGGCAAAGCTGTGCAGGCAATGGCTACATTTTACCAAATTAAACCAGAAGAAATATTAGTTGTTCATGATGAGTTAGATCTTAATCCTGGTATAGCCAAGTTTAAATTCGGTGGTAGTCATGGTGGACATAATGGGCTAAAAGATATTGCCAATAAATTGGGCAATAATTTGAATTTTTATCGATTAAGAATTGGCATTGGCCATCCTGGCGATAAAAATAAAGTTGTTGGTTATGTACTTAATAAACCTTCTAAACCAGAGCAAGAATTAATTGATAAAGCTATTGACGAATCAGTGCGATCTATTAATGTTTTGTTTTCTCAAAGTATTGAAGCTGCGATGAATCAGTTACATGCTTTTAAGGCGTAGTTTATATAAAAAATCCACCCGAAAATCAGGTGGATTATTCTACTTTTAGTTTTTAATATTAAGAAAATAGATGAGTAACATTACCACCTTTTTCAGCTATTTTTTTCATCACTTCTTTGATTAACCATGTATTCATGGCTGCGGTATCATCAGTACTACCAGTATAATTTAGCTCATGAGCCAATTTTTTACGCGCATCTAAACTACTATCAATGCCTAGTAATTTCAATAAATCGACGATAGATGTTTTCCAGTTGAGAACCTCAGGATGTTTTTTAGCTAAACCATCAAGAATAGATGTCACATCAACATTAGCTGCAGATGAGCTTTGTTCTACCTTTTCTTTAACTTGCTCTGAACCATTTGATACTGTATCTTTGACTGAGTTGGTTATATTTTCAACTTTATCTTTCACTGTATCAACGGCATGGCCTACTGCTGCTTGAGCGCTAGGAAATACTTTTGAAAAAATATTATTTAAAATACCCATATTACACTCTCCACTGTCTTAATTGTTGAACTATTTCGATGTAGAAACTAATACATATATAACGCCTAGAAATTAGAAATGTCAAAGCAGTTATTCTTCAATAGCATTTTATGTATTACCGTGTAATATTTATTAATTATTATTGTGACTCTTATCTTCTTGTTAGGTTGGTTTTTTATAAAAAAAATGCCCTTAGAAGGGCATTGAAACTGTTAGTATTGTTGTCTAGATTAATTATAATTGATTACATTCGTTCAATTAATTGAAAAAAGCTCGACGAATTGCATACTCAACACCACGAATTTCAGCTAAACCTTTTAAACGGCCAATTGCAGAATAACCTGGGTTAGTTTTCTTGGTAAGATCATCTAACATTTGGTGTCCATGATCTGGTCTAACTGGTATAGAGCGTTTAATACCTGCTTTTTTGCGTCGTTCTTCTTCTGTGACTAATGCTTTAATTACTGCATACATATCGACATCACCCGCTAAATGATCGCCTTCATGGAAAGAGAGGGGGTTGTCTTCTCTAACTGTTGCCCGTAAGTGAATAAAATGAACGCGGTCGGCAAATTTTTCGGCCATTGTTGCTAAATCATTATCATTGCGGACACCATAAGAGCCAGTACAAAAACAAAAACCATTATGAATACTGTCAACTGTATCTTTAATCCATTGCATATCTTCGATAGTTGAAACTATACGAGGTAAACCTAAAATTGGTCTTGGAGGATCATCAGGATGCACTGTTAACACTACACCAACCTCTTCAGCAACTGGGACAATAGCTTTTAAAAAATAAGCATAATTTTCGCGTAATTTAGCCTTATCGATACCATCATAGGTTGCAAGATGTGCTCTAAATTGATCGAGAGAATAGCCTTCCTCTGCACCTGGTAAGCCTGCAATGATATTGGCAATAAGCTTATCTTTTTCTGCTTGTGTCATTTTTTCAAAATAGGACTTAGCTAAAGCGATATCTTCTTTTGAGTAATCTTTTTCTGCATTAGGTCTTTGTAATAGGTAGAGATCAAATGCGGCAAAAGCAGTTTGGTCAAAACGTAACGCTCTTGAGCCATCAGGTAACTCATAAGCAAGGTCAGTACGAGTCCAATCCAAAACGGGCATAAAATTGTAACAAACAGTATCAATGCCACAAGCGGCTAAATTGCGAATAGATTGTTGGTAATTTGCAATATGTTGTTCAACGTTACCTGAATGTGTTTTTATCTCTTCATGAACAGGAATACTTTCAACGACAGACCAAGTTAGGCCTTTTTCTTCAATAATATTTTTTCGTTTTTGAATTTCTTCAATTGTCCACACTTCACCATTTGGAATATGGTGTAAAGCTGTAACAATTCCAGTCGCTCCAGCTTGTTTGATATCATCTAATGATACTGGATCATTTGGTCCAAACCAACGCATCGTTTGTTCCATATAAATCTCCTTAACGATTTAATTTATTTATTTTTCTTAAAATAATAAAGATCTATAAACAATGCTGATTATTATTACCTATTGATTAACAATGTTAACCGGAATTGAGTCAAATAAGTAACCATCAAAATTTGGATCTTCGCTATCAGAAACTGCCATTAATGTTTGTTTAACATTTTCTAAATGTTGCCACATAGCATGACGTGCTGACATTGCGTCTTTTACCTGTAATGCTTGTAAAATTTTTTCATGATCATAAAGCCATTTTTTTCGATAACTATGATCGGTAATTCGACTGTGTAATTGCCCCCACATTTTGCTAACGGAACGTTTTTGCCATAAATCATCTAACAAACTTTCAAGTATTGAATTCTTGGTCGCTCTTGCTATCGCAATATGAAACATTTCATCTGCACTGTAATCGTCTAACATACCTTGTTCTAAAATTTGTCGTTCTTGTTCCAAAATCGCTCTTAATTCAATAATATCTGATTTTACAATTTGTGAAGCGGCAAAAGCGGCAATATTACTTTCAATTAATTGCCTAGCTTGTAATAATTCGAACGGACCAAAATCCTCTTCTTCTATTTTTTTATCTTTTTCTGATAATATTTCATTTGGTAAACCAATTACATATACGCCAGAACCTTTTTTTACTGTGACTAGATTTTCGAGTTCTAGCATAATTAGCGCTTCTCGCACTACGGTTCGACTTACACTAAATGCCTCTGCAATATCTCTTTCTGGTGGTAATCGGTCACCAATTTTATAGGTGCCACTTTTTAATAATGATTTGAGTTCATTACCAATTTCTTGATATAGCCGATTAACCGCTAGCATTATTTATAATCCTCATTCTAATTTTGGTCTAATTTGGATAATTATACGCTAATTATTACAAGGACTATAAGTCAATTATGGTATAAATGCATTTTACTTTATGATTGGGATACCAATATAATTTTTTATTATAGAGGTTTTTTGAATATTTTATATGAAATAAACCAAAAAACGTGATACGAGTCACAAAAAAGAAAAAATTGAGATGAAATATTTATCAGCAAATGAAAATATGTCTAACCAATAGGGTAGATAAACAGATAATCATGGTGAATAAAATGTTAAATTTATTAAACCTTCCTGAATCAATCCTGCATAAACCTTTGTATGACAGGAAAAAAATAACCTCACGAATTGTCCATTTGGGATTTGGAGCTTTTCACCGCGGTCATCAAGCGTTATTGACGGATCGTTTACTTAACAAAGGAAATTGTGACTGGGGTATTTGTGAAGTTAATATTGTTGGTGGTGAAGAATTAATTAATGAAATTCGTAAACAAGACCATTTGTATACTGTGTTAGAAAAAGGTGCAACATCAAAAGAAGCATTTATTATTGGTAGTGTAAAAGAATCATTGTTAACACTAACAGATGGTATAGATGTAATTTTAGAAAAGATGGCAGATCCAGTAGTTGAAATTGTTTCATTAACAGTAACGGAGAAGGGTTATTGTATGTTTCCAGGTGGAGCAGAGTTAGATTTGAATAATGCATTAATTAAAGCTGACTTAGCGAATCCAACAAAGCCTATATCTGCTCCAGGTGTTATTGTCGAGGCACTTTATAGAAGAATGCAACGAGGGATAAAGTCATTTACTGCTTTATCATGCGATAATATCCCCCGAAAATGGATTAGTTTTAAAAAGAGCAATATTAGGATTAGCTAACGCTCGATATCCACAATTAGCAAATTGGATTGAGTCTAATACAACATTCCCATGTACTATGGTTGATCGCATTGTTCCTGCTGCATCAACCGAAACCTTAACTGAAATTGAAAATACATTAGGCGGTATGTTTGATCCATGTGGTATTGCTTGTGAACCTTTTATTCAGTGGGTCATAGAAGATAATTTTGTGACTAACCGCCCTAATTGGAATGAAGTTGGTGCTGAATTTGTTGATAATGTTGTTCCATATGAAGAAATGAAACTTCGTATGCTAAATGGTAGTCATTCTTTTTTAGCCTACTTAGGTTATTTGGCTGGTTACGAGCACATTAATGATTGCATGAATGATATTAATTATAAAAAAGCAACTCTAGCATTGATGATGCAACAACAAGCACCAACACTCAATGTCCCTAATCATGTTAATTTGCAAGAATATGCAAACAAACTTATTGAACGTTTTAGCAATCCATCACTAAAACATAAAACATGGCAAATTGCGATGGATGGTACTCAAAAATTGCCTCAAAGAATGCTGGATTCAATCCGTTGGCATATCAAAAATGGTTCAGATTTTTCATTGTTGGCATTGGGCGTTGCTGGGTGGATGCGCTATGTTGGTGGAATTAATGATAACAATCAGCCAATAGATGTGTGCGATCCAATGAGTAAGCAACTAAGAGCTATTGTTAATTCTAGTGGAGAAGGTATTGAGCGAGTAAATTCATTACTAAGTTTGGATGCTGTTTTTGGTTCAGATTTACTTAATAATAAATTATTTAAAGAAAAGGTTACTGAGCACTATCTTTCTTTAAAGAACTACGGCGCAAAACAAACAGTTAACCATTATGTTTTATCTAATTAATTTTTAACTAATAAAAATAAAATCTAAAATAGGGGAGTTATTCTTCATGGAATTTTTAAATATTCTTTGGGTTATCCTTGGAATAGGATTAATGTTAATATTAAATATTCGTTTTAAAATAAACTCAATGGTTGCATTATTAGCTGCCGCAATATTTGTTGGCTTGATGGCTAAAATGGATTTATTAAGTATTCTTAAAACGATTAAATCAGGATTTGGTGGAACTCTTGGTGAATTAGCTATTATTGTTGTTTTTGGGGCAGTTATTGGCAAATTAATGGTTGATTCTGGTGCTGCTCATCAAATTGCTCAAACATTATTAAAAAAACTTGGAATTAAATATGTAAAACTAGCGATCATTATTATGGGGCTTATATTTGGTCTAGCAATGTTTTATGAAGCTGCATTTATCATATTAGCTCCGTTAGTCATTGCATTAGCAAAAGAAGCAAAAATTCCATTTTTGAAATTAGCTATTCCTGGAGTTGCAGCGGCAACAACCGCTCACTCTTTATTCCCACCACAACCAGGACCCGTAGCTCTAGTAAATGCATATAACGCCGATATGGGAATGGTCTATATTTATGGGTTAATTGTTGCGATTCCTTCGGTCATTTTTGCTGGATTGATTCTTCCTAAAATTTTAGGTAATTTAGAAAGACCAACACCTCAATTTTTACAATCTGAAGCGCCTGTTGATGAAAATAATCTTCCTTCTTTTTTTTCATCCATTACTGTTCCTTTGATTCCGGCTTACATTATGATTGCAACGACAATAGCAAATATATGGTTAGAAAAAGGAACAACTGTTTACTCAGTTCTTAATTTTATTGGCTCATCTCAAATTTCAATGTTTATTGCTATGATTGTTGCATTTATATTATTTGGAAAAAAACTTAATCATTCAATGGAATGGGTTATGCATTCTTTTGACAATGCAGTAAAAGGTATTGCAATGGTTGTATTAATTATTGGTGCCGGCGGTGCATTAAAACAAATTATTATTGATACTGGAATTGGTGATACTATTGGACAATTGATGTCAACGGGAGGGGTCTCACCTTATATTATGGCGTGGTTAATTACTGTGCTAATTCGTTTAGCAACAGGGCAAGGAGTTGTTTCTGCAATGACAGCGGCTGGTATTATTGGTGCTGCTGTTATTGATCCAACAACAGGTGTTATGAATGGAGTTAATCCAGCATTACTTGTGCTTGCTACTGCAGCTGGTTCTAATACATTAACACACATCAATGATGCGTCTTTTTGGTTATTTAAAGGTTATTTTGATTTATCGATTAAAGATACTTTAAAAACATGGGGACTGTTAGAATTAGTTAATTCAATTGTCGGTTTAATTGTTGTTCTTGTTATTAGTCTTATTGCTTAATAGTGACCTTTCTAAAAAGATTAACCGCTATAATTTACAGTTAGTCTTTTTTATTATTTTTATCTATTATCTTTAATTAAAGTTTAAAATTTAACTTAATAAAGTAATCGTTATCAAACTGTAAATATATTTTTTAAACAGGACATTTTTAATGAAATGAGGTAAATTATTTAATATTGAATTGTTCATTTATACCGAATTAATTGACCTATTTTTATTAAGAAGTAAAGGTAAAAACAAAATATGCGCTATAATGAGCCTCAAATGTTATCATCAATATTATCTCAGGAATCATGTTTATCTGAGATAAAAGATAGAACATTTGCATTGAGTAAATTAAGTCATGTTATCAATGAGTTGTTACCATCGCCATTGAAACAACAGTGCCGAGTGGCTAATTATCGCCAAGGGGTTCTTGTTCTTGAAGTTAGTTCAGCAAGTTGGTTAACTAGATTGAAATATGAACAAAGCAATTTAATCTCTGAGATACGGAAAAACATTTTACCGTCACTATCCTCTATCCAATATCGGATTAATCCAAACATTTCGGTAACATTGTCACAGTGCCATTTTAATGTTTCTAAATTACCTTTAGGCTCAAGTTTGATGACCGAAAAAAGTGCAATGTTTTTATATGAGTTAGCAGAAAATGCGCCAGATAAATTGAAAAAACAATTGATAAAACTTGCTAACCATGCAAAATAAATACTGATAATCGAGTTTCAATTTTATAAAATTATATATCTTAAAAATACAAGGAGTGGATTATGGATAAAGATATGTTGATTTATCTTATAATTGGGTTAGCAATTGGTTTTGTTATTGGTTTTATTTTTACGAGCATTATTAGCCCTAAAGCTCGTAAATATGCCAAAGTTAAACAAGAGTTAGAGCAAACGAAAGATGAATTAGTAGCACAAAAACAAATGATTGCTAAACACTTTTCACATAGTGCAGAGATATTAGATAATATGGCGAAAGATTTTCGTCGTCTTTATCAACATATGGCTGAAAATTCTAGTCAATTTGTGGATAATGATAGTATCCAGTCTTTGGATTTCGATTCTAGCTCTGATTTAAAATTGGACGGAACAGACGAAATTACACTTGGTAAACAACCTAGAGATTATTCTGATAATCCTTCTAATTTATAAAGCAGATGGAAATAAATCTTAATTATTAGCGATTTATTCACCATTATTTCATGGCAAAGCATTTTTATAGAGATTAATTTTTTGTAAAGGCGAGAGATTTTAAAATGATTGATTCATTAAGAAAACAAAAAAAATTGTTAAGTATTTGGGCATTAGGTTTGGGACTAAGCCTGTCTTCAGTGCTGAATGTTTATGCTTCTTTTCCTTCCATCCCAACTGATAATAACGCACAGCAACCAAGTTTAGCTCCTATGCTTGAAACAGTATTACCTTCAGTTGTCAGTATTAAAGTTGAGGGTACTGCGCAAATGCAAAATGATATGCCAGAGGAATTTAGACGATTTTTTGGTTATCCTGATAGTCAATCAAGAGCCTTTTCTGGGCTAGGATCAGGTGTAATTATTGATGCTGAAAAAGGATATGTTGTTACTAATAATCATGTTATTGATAATGCTGATAAAATAACGGTTTCATTAAATGACGGACATGAATACAAAGCAAAACTTATTGGCAAAGATCCACAAAGTGATATTGCTTTACTTAAAGTCGAAGATGCAAAAAAATTAACCGCAATTAAGCTTGCTGATTCAGATAAGCTACGTGTTGGTGATTATGTGGTTGCAATTGGAAATCCATTTGGCATTGGGCAAACTGTCACTTCAGGAATTATTTCAGCACTTGCTCGAACTGGCCTTAATATGAATGGTTTTGAGAATTTTATCCAAACAGATGCATCAATTAATCAGGGTAACTCCGGTGGGGCACTGGTTAATTTGAATGGTGAATTAGTCGGTGTAAATACTGCAATTATTGCACCTAGCGGAGGAAATGTTGGTATCGGTTTTGCAATTCCGAGTAATATGGTGAAAAGTTTAACTTCTCAACTTATTGAATATGGTGAGGTTAAACGCGGTGTGCTTGGTATAAAAGGTAACGAGTTAACATCTGATATTGCAAAGGCATTTGATCTAGATATACAAAAAGGTGCATTTGTCAGTGAAGTTCTAGATGATTCTGCGGCAAAAGCGGCTGGAATTAAGTCTGGGGATGTTATTGTTTCAATGGATGGTAAACCAGTAGATAGTTTTGCTGAATTAAGAGCTAAGATTGCAACAACAGGTGCTGGACGAACAGTAAAATTAGGATTAATTCGCGATGGAAAAGAGATAACTGTTAATGTTAAATTAAAAAATAGCGATGAGTCGTCTACTGAAGCCAAATCTCTTCATGCAGCCCTTGATGGCGCAAATTTAAGTAATGGTGAAGTAAAAGGACAAAAAGGTGTGTTAATTGAAAGCATTGCTAAAAACTCTCCTGCATCTCGTTTAAGTTTACAAGAAGGTGATCTTATTACTGGTGTTAATAAAGAAAGAGTGAATAATATTGCCGAGTTGCGTAAAATCATTGATAGTAAACCATCAGCTATTGCTTTGAATATTATACGAGGTAATAGTCGAATTTACCTTATTTTACGCTAATTATGAAGCCACAATTTCGCCGATATCTTTATCGGCGAAAACTCTCATATTAAGCTTTGATTAGATATGGTAGAATTTCATCTATCATCTTATTACTACCCAAATAACCCACAAATGCTTAAAAAATTTTTATGGCCAATATTAATTGGTACGGTTTTAGCTATTGTTTTATTGATTATTTTCCCTTCTTTGCAAAAAGGGAATCAATCAAATTTTCCAAGTTCAATTTTTAGTGATAGCCCATTAAGTTATTCTAGTGCAGTTAAAATTGCAGCTCCTGCAGTGGTTAATATTTATAGTCGCTCAATTAATTCTTTATCTAAAGAATCACAAGCTAGCGCAATAACTCCGCTTGGTTCAGGAGTAATTATGAGTGAGCAAGGTTATATTGTTACTAATTATCATGTTGTTGACGGTGCAGAACAAATTATTGTTGCATTACAAGACGGGCGGATTTTTGAAGCGCTACCTGTTGGTTCTGATAAGTTAGTGGATATTGCAGTGTTAAAAATTGAAGCAACTAATCTTCCAACTATATCCATAAACCCAAATCGTGAGCCCCAAATTGGTGATGTAGTTTTAGCAATTGGTAATCCTTACAATATAGGTCAAACCATTACACAAGGTATTATTAGTGCTACTGGTCGTGATGGGTTAAGTCCTTATCGACGACAAAATTTTATTCAAACTGATGCATCAATAAATCATGGTAATTCTGGTGGAGCACTCGTTAATACTAAAGGTGAATTGATGGGAATTAATACACTCACTTTTGCAAAAAATTTAGGTAATGATGTTCCTGAAGGCATTGGATTTGCAATTCCAACTTCTTTGGCTGTAAAAATTATGAATAAATTAATTCAGGATGGAAAAGTTATTCGTGGTTATATTGGGATTGATGGTTTAGAGTTTTCGCCAACTCAAAATCCAAGTGATATACCCGTGGTATTAGGTATTTTAGTTACCAATACTGAAGGTCCTTCATTACAGGCGGGCATACAAACTAATGATATCTTGATTATGGTAAATAATAAGCCTGTTAAATCAATAGTTGAAACAATGGATCAAATTGCTGAGTTGAAACCGGGTACGACTGTCCCCATTATTGTATTGCGAAATGGTGAAAAGGTTAAGTTACAAGTAACAATAGGGTTGTTACCTGTTTAATTAGTTTTTTGTCGCTTGATTATTTAAGCTTTAAGGCATATAATTCGCAACCTTATCATGTTTTTTAACACTCGTATGGTGTATAGATTTTGCTTTTATAGCCGTTTATATAGCGATACAAACAAACTTTAGAGGTTTATTATGAAAGAAGGTATCCATCCAGAATATACTGCAATTAATGCAACTTGCTCTTGCGGTAACGTAATTAAAACGCATTCAACTATTGGCCATGATATTCATCTTGACGTATGTGGTGAATGCCATCCGTTTTATACAGGTAAACAACGTGATGTTGCAACTGGCGGACGTGTAGATAAATTTAAACAACGTTTTGCTATGGTTGGTGGTAAAAAATAATATTGCGATAAGCAATAATAAAAAGGCGCTTAGTGCGCCTTTTTATTATTTAAGAAAAATTAATATTGAAAAATAATTTTTTACTCATCAATTAAATCTGGATCGATGCCTAATTTTCGCATCATTTTTTGTGTTTTTATTGGGATACCATCTTCTCGGTCTTTTTGCAAATCTTCATCACATGGTAAAGGTTGACCTGTGTAAGCATGAAGAAAAGCTTCACACAATAATTCACTATTTGTGGCATGACGCAAATTATTCACTTGTCTGCGAGTACGCTCATCAGTTAGTATTTTTAATACTTTAAGTGGAATTGATACTGTGATTTTTTTTACTTGCTCACTTTTTTTACCATGCTCTGCATAAGGGCTTATGTATTCGCCGTTCCATTCCATTATTGTTCACCAAAATTACATCACAAATAATGTGGTTAATTTTATCTTTTTTTTCATATTACTGCAATCTACACATCAAGACAGTTAGACGTCTAGACATGTTGACGTCTTTTTTTTATATGTTATGCTTACAAGACTAATCTTATATTAAATAAAATATTGTTTGAGGGCATTATCATGACTATTCAAACTGAAAACTTAAGTCAAGGGACGATTGCTGTTCGCGGTGGATTAAATACCGACGATCAATATGGCAGTGTTGTTCCAGTTATCACACCATCTACTTGTTATCGCTATGAGGCTTTTGCAAAACCAAGAGAGTTTGACTACGGTCGAAAAGCCAATCCTAGCCGTCGCTTGGTAGAGCAAACGATTGCTAAATTAGAAGGAGGCATTGATGCCATTTTAACTAATTGTGGTATGTCGGCAATTCATTTGATCAGTGTTGCATTATTAGCTCCTAATGATTTAGTTGTTGCACCACATGATTGCTATGGAGGTAGCTATCGCCTTTTTAATAGCTTAAGTCAACGTGGTTATTTTAAAGCCAAATTTGTTGATCAATCCGATCCTGTTGCATTAAAAGAAGCGCTTAGTTTACGCCCAAAATTAGTATTAATTGAAACACCAAGTAATCCTTTATTACGTGTTGTTGATATTCAAAAAATTGCAGAGCAAGCTCATCAAGTTGGGGCTTTAGTTTTAGTTGATAACACCTTTATGACCCCGATATTACAAAAACCGCTAGAACTTGGTGCCGATATTGTTAGCCATTCTTGTACTAAATTTTTAAACGGACATTCAGATTTATTAGCGGGAATTTTAGTCTTTAAAGATCAGCAACTAGCTACAGATGTTTTATGGTGGGCTAATAATATTGGTACGATGACGTCATCATTTGATAGCTATCTTCTGTTGCGTGGATTAAGAACACTTTCAGCGCGAGTAAAATTACAGCAGGACAATGCACAAAAAGTTGTTCAATACTTAGCTACTCATCCAAAAATAGCTAAAGTCTATCATCCATCTTTACCGTCAAACCTTGGGCACGATATCGCCCAAAAACAGCAAAAAGGCTTTGGCTCATTACTTAGTTTTGAATTAGTAGGTGATGCTGATACCATGCCAATGTTTTTAGAATCGCTTAAAATTTTCACCTTAGCTCAATCACTTGGCGGTGTTGAAAGCCTTGTATGCCATCCTGCAACGATGACTCACTCAGGCATTAGTGCTGAGGCTCGAAAAACAGCAGGGATTTCAGATCAGTTATTGCGTATTTCTGTCGGCTTGGAAGATATTGCCGATTTACTTGCTGATTTAGAACAAGCATTGGCAAAAGTGTAGTGTCTATTTTAGCGCATCTATATTTAGATTTAGCTATTTGGATTAATGAAATAGATTTATTTCGTTAATCCTATTGGTTTTTATATTCCTTAATACATTGGCAAGCTAAAATAGTCGTTTGTTATTTTTTTTATGGTAGAAAAGACCTCATCAATAGTGTGTTTTCTGCTTCGACTACATACTTTGGCCATTTCTTGGCAGACTAAACATTGCCTTGAGTGGTGATCAAATTTAGCCCGAGAAATACTTTGTTGGGTTATTGGGTCAATGACATCAATATCCCATAGGCGACCTAAAGGATGATTATTTTCTATATTAATACAGCATTGCTTTAGTATATCGGCTGAGCATTTTGCGACAATAATGGCTTCACAGCCAGTAATGTGATGAAAATGGGTTTCATGTATTAATGAAATATCATTTTTTGATAGGGTACTGTGTATAGTGGCAATGGCCTCTTTAAATAATCGATTCGCGCCACTACTATTTTTTATTGGTCCGGGGATAACTAAACTTAACGAAATAAGTGGATAATGATAACGTTTTATTGCTTCTTGTTGGCTTTGTACACGTTTTTCTTTAGCCAATAACATCTGTTCAAGTGTGATGGGGGTGCCATCATCAAATTTAATTAATATATCATTCATAATGAAAAAGATAAGTAGCATGGCATCAGCTAATGTCATGCTACTTTGTGGTTAATTAGTCCTTAACTTGACGAACCACATCAATGATTGAACCATCACGGAAATGAACAACACCAACGATTTTATCATTAAATTCAATTGGTTTTGGTTCACCCGTTAACGAAACAGCACGTTGATATAGCTCTTCAATACTCATGACTGGTAAATTAGCCGCTTTTAATCGTTCTGCAATTTCAGGACGAGCAGGGTTAACCGCTATACCATGGTCAGTAACAAGAACATCGACACTTTCACCTGGTGTCACAACCGTTGTAACTTTCTTAATTACAGTAGGGATTCGGCTACGAATGAGTGGCGCAACAATAATAGTTAAATTTGCACCAGCAGCTGTATCACAGTGACCACCTGATGCGCCACGCATAACACCGTCAGAACCAGTTAACACGTTAACGTTATAATCAAGGTCAATTTCTAACGCACTAAGGATCACAATATCTAACTCATCGACACTAGCACCTTTAGAGGCTGGATTTGCATAGACATTAGTTGAAACTTCAATATGATCTTTATTTCGACCTAAAGATTGTCCAGCTGTACCATCAAAGCTTTGAGTATCAAGTAAACGTTTTACTAAACCTTTTTCATGAAGATCAACAATACTAGCCGTAATACCACCTAAAGCAAATGATGCGGTGATATTTTTAGCACGCATACGATTTTCTAGGAAACGTGTTGCTGCGGTTGAAGACGCACCAGAACCAGTTTGAATAGAAAAACCATCTTTAAAATAGCCTGAATACTCAATAACATCTGCTGCATAACGCGCAATCATCAGTTCACGAGGGTTACTAGTGATACGTGCAGCACCAACGCTGATCTTAGTTGGATCACCAACCTCATCAACTTTAACAATATAGTCAACTTGATCTTGGCGAATACTTGCTGGATGATTTGGGTAACCAACAATATCTTCAGTAAGTAATACGACTTTCTTAGCAAATTGAGCATCAACCATAGCATAACCTAATGCACCACATTGTGATTTACCAGATACACCATTAGCATTACCTTGTTCATCAGCAGTTGAAACCGCCAAAAATGCAATATCAATATTAATTTCGCCACTTTGAATCAATTTTACACGTCCGCCGTGAGAATGGATATGAACAGGGTTATCCATCAAACCATGTGAAATGGCATCAGCTAATTTACCACGTAAACCCGATGTATAGATTTTTGTAATCACACCCGATTCGATATGAGGGATAAGTGCTGAATTACAACTTAATAGTGAGCTTGATGCTAATGTTAAGTTTTTAATGCCTAATTTGCTAATTGTTTCAACGACTTTATTGATAACTTTATCGCCTTCACGAAATGCATGATGGAAAGAAATTGTCATACCATCACGCAATTCACATTTATGAATCGCTTGTTCAATAGAGTCACACAATTTACGCGTATATTTAGACTCATCTTTTAAATAAGGAGTCGTAGCGTTAGCGTCAATAAATGGCGTGATATTCTTGAGATCTGGATGCTGTTTAAGCAAATCATCAATTTTTTTATTTATAGAAGTCATCATTTTAATCCTATCAAATTTCTTTACGTACACCGGAATATTTTGCTAACTCAATCACTTTTCTAGCACGAGCAATAATCGGTGCATCAATCATTTTGCCATTTAGAGAAATAACGCCAAGGCCTTTTCTTTCACCTTCTTCAGCAGCTTCAACCACTTTTTGGGCGTTTTCAACTTCAGCAGCAGTTGGTGCATAAGCATTGTGTAACAGTTCAATTTGTCTTGGATTAATAAGTGATTTACCGTTATATCCAAGTTTCTTAATTAGGCTGACTTCTTTTAAGAAGCCTTCATCGTCATTAACATTTGAATACACCACATCAAAAGCATCGATGCCAGCCACTCGCGCGGCATGTAAAACAGCACAGCGAGCATAAAATAACTCAGTACCATCGCCACGTTCAGTTTGCATATCGACAAGATAGTCAAATGCAGCTAGAGCAATACCAATTAAACGAGGTGAAGATTTAGCGATAGAAACCGCATTCACAACGCCTTGAGCAGATTCAACAGCGGCCATCAATTTAGTGCTGCCTACTTCACGTCCACACTCTTTTTCAATTCGTTCTACATGTGCTTCTAGTTCGTGAATATCTTCAGCACAGTTGGTCATTGGTAAACGTATAACATCAACACCAGCTCTTACTACGGCTTCAAGGTCTTTTAAACCAAATGGAGTATTAAGTGCATTGATTCGTACCACTGTTTCAATTCCATGCTCTTTATAAACAGGAAGACGTAACGTTTGTGCTACTAATAAACGGGCTGAATCTTTTTCTTTAATTGAAACCGCATCTTCAAGGTCAAACATAATTGAATCGGGTTTATAAACAAAAGAGGTTGATAGCATTGCCGCATTTGCGCCCGGAAGAAATAGCATACTTCGACGTAATTTTTTCATAGTAATTTACTCCAATCTAAGTTTTCTTCTTCTGCGCCACGTAATACTGCACATTGAATTCTTGCTTTGATAGCACAATCAAGTGCGCCTTTATCATCAATAATAATTAAGCCATCTGTTACGTTCAGATCTTGTAATGTTTGCTCAACCACAGCGCGAATTTGATCACCAAATTGTTTATTAACATCGCTATTAATAACAATTTCAATCCCGGTATTAGGCATGACTTTGACTAACAAATCACTTGATTCGAGAGTCCCTGCCATGGCTTCTTTTTGTATTTTCATTTTTTTACCTTTTAAAATGTATTAAATTTTAAATTTATCTAAATTAGCTGAAAGGTAATTCCACGTTGTTGGTGGAACTAGCTTTTTTACCTGTTCATATTGCTCAGATGCTAATAATTTCCTCACTAATGAGGCTGATACAATAGTATCCCCTTCGGTTATTCGTGGAACCTCAACAACAGTAATCGCTGATTGTACACTGATAGCTTTATCTTCAAGCCAATAAGACATTGCTTCGTTATAAGCTTTAGTGACTTCATCATATGGTTCAGTTCCAACAAAGCGATAGGTGATATTCAGTGCTGGCGCGATATAGTTTCGGAATATAAGCAGATCGATGCCCATATAAGCTCGATCTATTTTTGCCTTATCTTTTAGAAAATAAGTAGGAAACGTTGCTCTTGAAATAATATAAGGCGAGCTTGCGTGTACTGTAACATTTTTTATGTGTTTAGATCCATCTTTGACTAATTGTAAACGAGTCTCAAACGAAAATAGCGACGCATTTTCATTAACAACAAAAACGTGCAACCAGTCACACTGGCTAGCTGCGTACTGTATAAGATATTGATGACCTTTTGTGAAGGGGTTAGCGTTCATTACAATACTACCGATTTTCTCCCCTTCTTTTTGTTGCGTATTGAGTTTTTTACAATACTGCCTAATACCGACTGGGGTGTTTTCCATCAGAACAGCCAGATCGGTGATTTCAACAATAGGATAAAAACCACATCCCTTAAAAAAATCTATATTTTCAGGTTTAGTATATAAAAAAAGGTGAAAATAACCATTCTCGTTAGCATATTTTATGGTGTGATCCATTAACGTCAGATTTAGTTGATTACCACGATAATCAGGATCAACAGCAACACATTTAATAATATCCCGATCAATACCTGCACAAGCAATAATTGTAGTGTTAAATTTTGCCACAACAAAAATAGTAACTTGAGAATCTAGCTTAAGATCGGCTCGCGATAATAACTGCTCAACACCTTGATAATCTTGTTTTGATTGAGAAATATCAATAACTGTATAATCAACCAAATCGTACATAAATTTACCTTTTTTCAGCGACTACATAATTGGTTAAACGGCCAATCCCCGTAATTTCAACTTCTATTGTATCACCATCTTGCATAAATACAGGAGGATTACGTTTTTTCCCTACACCACCTGGTGAACCGGTTAGGATCACATCGCCTGGTGATAAACGGGTAAATGTACTAATATAAGAAATTAATTCAGGGACAGTATGCACAAGATTTTTGATTGAATCATGTTGCATTTCTTGACCATTTAAATAAGTCGTTAACGATAATACTTTGGGATCAGGAATTTCATCACTTGTTGTAATACATGGACCAAATGCACCTGTGCTTGGCCAGTTTTTACCTGCGGTAAACCAAGTATATTGCCAGTCACGAATTGAACCATCCATATAACAGCTATAACCTGCCACATGAGATAACGCCTCTTCTTGGCTAATACGAAAACCCGCTTTACCAATAATAATAGCTAATTCACCTTCATAGTCTAATTCATTAGTGATAGCTGGTTTAATGATATTGGTTTTATTTCCTGTTTGAGAATCAGGAAAGCGAACAAAAAGAGTGGGTGCTGAACTGGTTTCATTAAATTCTGCTCGTTTTTCAGCATAATTCATACCAACACATAAAATTTTATTTGGATTTGGAATAACCGGTAAGTAAGTAATATCTTGTTCATCAATGTCGCTTGGGGCATCAAGATAGGTTTTAGCCATCGCTAGACCTTCATCATCGGCAAGTAATGATTTTAAATCGGCGTATTTATCACCTAATTTTTGTTTCAAATCAACAATGCCATTGTGAGTAAGAAGACCAAAACTTGCTCTATCAGAGACAAGATAACTGACAAGCTTCATGAAAACTCCTTAAAAGCTGTTTGTGCTAATTGTAAATAAAAAGAAGCGACCCTAGTTATAAACTAAGGTTGCTTTTTAGAAATTAAACTTAATTTATTAATTCGGCTATACTAACTAAATTATATTTTAATAAAACGTGGGCAAGTATTAGTAACGACAAAGACACATTAATTGCACCACCGATACGCGTAGCAATTTGTGCAAATGGCATTAATTCCATACGTTCAGCAGCAGTTAGAATCGCCACGTCACCTGTTCCGCCTTGACCACTTTGACAACAAGAAATAACAGCAGCATCGATCGGATACATGCCTAATTTTTTCGAAACAAAGAAACCAGTTGTAACCAGGCTAACAACTGTACAAATAATAACCGTCAAGTTTGTTAGTGTAAAAGCTGCAATAATGTCTTTCCATTCAGTGACAGCCACTCCTACCGCAAATAAAATTGGATAAGTAACAGATGTTTGGAAAAATTTATAAACAACTTGTGAACCACTCAATACTTTTGGTGATACACCCGATATTAGTTTTACCAAAACAGCTGCAAACAACATTCCTACAGGTGCTGGAATACCTGTTACAACTTTGAAAAGCGAACCAACCATATACAGTAGTGTGGCTAAAAGTACACCTGAGGCAAAAGTTGTTATATCAATAACCATTTCAGATTTAAGCGTTTTTTTATCAGTGGTATTGGTGTTATCACTTTCTGGGAATAATTTACCATTACCTGTTAAGTGTGGATAAGCTTTACCAATACGGTTAAGGACACCACCACAAATAATACCTGTTAATCCCCCTAACATAACGATAGGTAACACGCGGCCTAAACCATCTTCAATACCCAGTAGATCACCGTAACCTATTGATAGTGGAATAGCACCTTCACCAACACCACCAGCCATAATTGGTAATACTAAAAAGAAGAATGTATGAGCTACATTAAGGCCAAGTAAATAACCTACACTTATACCAACTAACATCCCAACAATTTCGCCACATAGCATTGGAATAAAAATCTTCAAGAACCCTTGAATAAGTGTTCGCTTATCCATGTTCATGATACTACCCACGATAATACAGCAGATATATAAGTAAAGGATATGGGTATCTTTATAGAATTTAGTTGTTGCTTCAACAACTGGTTTAGGCAAAATACCATAATAAACTAGTGCAGATGGTATAAACGTTGCACAAATTGCCGCAGCACCCATTTTCCCAACAATCGGTAAGCGTTTACCAATCTCGCCACATAAAAAACCAAAGAAAGCACAAGTTACCACCATTTCAACGATTTCGCTAGGTAATTTACCGGTTACTAACACTTCTAAAAAAATAAGAATACCCGCAATAATAAATAACGGAAGAGGGATTACACCAATTTTATAGTTATCCATTAGTCGCCACCAGTTATATGGCCACCCTGTTTGGTTTTCTTCTATATGATTAATTGTTGATTTTTCTTTATTATGCGTTTTTCCAATTGAATTGAAATCCACCATTACTTTTTTTCTCCAAAATGATTTTATTTATTCGAAATCAATGGCGGGTATCTTTACAAAAAATTAATTAATTTTTTGTGATATAAATCATAAATTAACTGTGGTTTTTATGGTTTTAAAGGCTATATGTTTTTTAATGCTGTGTTACACTTACTCTAATCTAATACGAAAGTTGTGTAAACATGCTAAAAAAATCCCAGTTAACGTTTACAACAAAGCTATTTTTATCGCTTTTGTTGTTTTCATTGATTGTTCTTGCATTATTGCAAAGCTACATTTGGAATACAACAGAAACCAATTTATACAGAAGCCTCGGTGAAAAGGCGCAAATTCAAGCAAAAGAGCTATCTGTTTTACCAAGTTTAATTCAATATGTCAAAAATAATGATACAAATGAAATAGCTAATTTAATTAACGATATATTTGAACAAAGTGATGCAAGCTATATTGTTATTGGTGATGCCAATGCAAATCGACTATTTCATACCGCAAATAGTCCGTTGCATTCGCCTATGGTTGGTGGCGATAACCGAGAGGTTCTTAATGGCAATAGCAGTGTTACCATTAGTCATGGATCTCTTGGCCTAGCGTTACGAGGCAAAGCACCTATTATTGATAACGGAAACGTCATTGGCATTGTGTCTGTTGGCTATATGATCGACGATATTTATGAGTTACATATCAGCCAGTTTATACCGATTATTGTTTTTTGTTCGCTACTTTTTTTGGCATTATTTATTTTCTCATTTTGCTTTTCAAAATCGATAAAAAAACAGATGCTCAACTTAGAACCAAATGAAATAGCACTGTTAGTGAAAAGCCAAAAATCGATTATGGAGTCCATATTTGAAGGCATTATCGCCATTGATACTCATTATCAAATAATTAATATTAACCAATCGGCTAGATGCATGTTAGATATTACTAATAGCGATGAATTGTTAATCAACCGTAAATTAAGCGACTTTATAAAATCTAATGATTTTATTTATGGCAGTGACAACCAACATCAAGATATACACGACCACATCTGTTACTTTAACGATATCAGCGTCATCGCTAACCGAATCCGTATCATTGTTGACGAAAAGATCCAAGGATGGGTTATCACTTTTCGCAATTTTAACGATATCAACCTATTGAGTATGCAACTAACACAAGTAACCCAATATGTCGATAATTTGCGTGCTATTAGGCATGAACATCTTAATTGGTTGGCAACATTATCGGGATTGATTTATATGAAACGATATGAAGAAGCACAATCATTTATCGCCTTACAATCCGCTGATAACCAAAACAATTTGGATTTTATTACTGAAAATATCCAAATCCCCGCAATTTGTGGATTACTGATTGGCAAATATTCAAAAGCGCACGAAATCGGCCTAAAACTCATATTTGACCCCGCATGCCAATTAAGTGCATTACCGGCACTTATTAGCGAAACAGAATTTATGTCAATTTTAGGTAATTTACTTGATAATGCTTTCAATGCTAGCTTAAAAAATGAACAAGGTGATAAAACAATTTATTTATATCTTAGTGACGCAACGGACGAAATTGTCCTTGAAATTAGTGACCAAGGTTGTGGGGTCGATCAAGATATTCGTAACTCTATCTTTGAGCCTGGAGTTACCTCTCAAGAAGGTAAAGAACACGGTATTGGGTTACATCTTGTTTCAACCTACATAAAAAAAGCCAATGGTTACATTACATTTGAAGATAATACCCCATATGGAACGATTTTTTCTGTATTTATTCCCAAATAATAGAAAGGTAATTGTATGAACGAATTTCAAGAAAACGCCATCAAAGTACTTATTGTTGAAGATGAACCAATATTAGCCGAATTAAATGCAGAATTTATTCAAAAAGACACCAAAGTCAAAGTCATAGGCATCGCATCAAATCTAGACGAAGCCAAAATTATGGTTGAAAAACTAAAACCGACTTTAATTTTGCTTGATAACTATTTACCTGATGGTCAGGGAATTGAATTATTTGAATATATAATCAATAATCAGCTAAACAGTTATGTTATTTTTATTACCGCAGCAAGCGACATGGATACTTGCAGTAAAGCGATTCGTTATGGCGCATTTGACTACTTAATAAAGCCCGTATCTTACCAACGGCTAAAACACTCGCTTGAGCGTTTTGAACTATTTTTATACCGACAAAGCCTACAAAAACACGTCAATCAACGCAAAATTGATGAACTGTTCAACTTACAAACCAAAGACTTTGTTAACATGAATCGCCGCTCAAAAGGTATTGAAGAAATCACATTACAAAAAGTAAAAGACCTATTTATGCAAACAGATAAAGCGCTCACCGTCGACGAAATCGTAGAAAAGGCTAACATCAGCAAAACAACTGCACGGCGGTATTTAGAATATTGCGTCCAAATCAAATTACTAACGGTAGAGCTTAATCATGGGAAGATAGGTCGACCAGAACGATTATATAAGCGGTTAGGGAAGTAAGGCTTTAAGGAAAGGAGGCGTTTTGTAAAAAAACGGTCAGGAAAGGTATTGATTTTATTGAAGTTTTTTTGATTGTTTTTTTCAGAAAAATCAACTGTTTGCATAACTAGGGTAACCCACTGACAACTAATAAATTAACAAAACCAATAATAACATACTCTGGATAATAGCCAATTAACGGTCAAAAAGTGATTAGGGAAAGGTATTATTTTTAACAATACTAACTATTTCTTATCATTAAACTTGACAATAAATTAGCAACTCTTGATAATAGCGCCGTTTTTTTAATCTAATAACTTCATTATAACGAGGTGGCAAAATGCCTGTAATTAACACTTTATCTTAATGCCGACTTGGTATTTCTATCCTATTGTCTTTTGCTTAGTTTTTTCTAAGCTTCTTCGTTGCAATTCAATCTATAGATTTTTGCCTTGTCGGTTTTCCCTTATTTTTTGGAGAAAACATTATGACAACGGAATCTTATATTCAAAATTTAGAATTAATTAAATATCCACGAACACCTCATTTAGAAGGATCACGCTTACAATTTGGTGATAGTGAACATGGACAACGTCCTTATAAACAGTTAACTGGTCAGTATATTGTTGTTGAAGAAAAGCTTGATGGTGCAAACTGTGCAATTAGTTTTTCGGCAAGTGGTGAACTTTTGCTTCAATCCCGAGGACATTATTTGATAGGGGGAGCTAGAGAGCGTCAATTTAACCTATTAAAACACTGGGCTTGCGTGCATGAAAAATGGCTACTTGAGCGTTTAGAAGATCGTTATATCCTTTATGGTGAATGGTTACATAAAAAGCATGCTATTTTTTATGATGCATTACCTCATTATTTTTGTGAATTTGATATTTGGGATAGGCAACAAAACTGTTTTTTATCGACTTTAAAACGACATCAGTTATTAGCTGACGGTCCTATTTTATCGGTACCTGTGTTGTTTGCAGGGCTTGCTCCCGCTAAATTAAGTGATTTATTAGCGTTAATTACATCTTCTTTAGCTAAAACCGCCAATTGGCGTGCTTGTTTTGAAAAGATGGTAATGCGTGAAAAACTTGATTTAACTAAAGCTTGGCAACAATGTGATGATTCTGATTTGATGGAGGGATTATATATTAAAATCGAATCGGAAGAGCAAACGCTTGATCGCTTAAAATGGGTTAGGCAAGATTTTGTTCAGGCGATTTTAGATGCAGGACAGCACCATAGTGAACAGCCTTTTATTCCAAACCAATTGGCTCAAAATGCTCAGTTATATACGCCACAATTGACGGTGAATTGGAATAATCGATGCCTAAATGGAGGTAAGTGATGAATTACCAAGCATTAAAACAGCAAATAGCAAGTACCTTGGCAACTGATGATTTTAGTCCATGGTTAACGTGTATTCCTGAATTGAATGACTTAATCATTACACCGCAAGATCCCTCGCACCATGGCGAGGGTAACGTTTGGATTCATACGCAAATGGTGATACGGGCATTATTGGCAGAAGAAGAATTTGCCAATGCAACAGAAGATGAGCAGTTTGTATTATTTATGACGGCTTTGTTGCATGATATCGCTAAACCTGAAACCACGGTTATTGATGAAGACACAGGTAAAATTACGCAACCACGGCATTCCAAAAAAGGCGAGATTCGTAGTCGTATTTTATTATGGCGAATGGGTGTGCCATTTGATTTACGTGAGCAAATCTGCCGAATCATTAGTGTACATCAAGTGCCTTTTTTTGCATTAAGTGATGCGCAAAAAAAGAGATCGCCTGAGTTTTTAATTCATCGTTTATCATGGCAATTGCCTATTTGGATGTTATGCCTGCAAGCAAAAGTGGATATGAAAGGGCGCATTTGTGCTGATAAAAAAAGAGCACTTGATGAAGTTGAATTATTCAAGCAGTTGGCGCTTGAGGAGGCGTGTTTATATCAGCCTTGCCAATTTGTTGATGATTATACTCGAGTGCAATATTTTCGAGGCAGTAATGTGTTACCTGATTATCCATTGTTTCCGCAAAAAGGTTCTCATGTGATTATGCTATCGGGTTTACCTGCTTCAGGTAAAAATAGTTGGATCAGTCAGCATTACCCAACTTGGGCAGTTGCTTCTTATGATGATGCTAGAACTGAGCTCAAACTAAAGCATGGTGAAAACGAAGGGCTTGTTATTCAATTTGTTCTGGCAAAGGTTAAACAGTGGTTAAGAGCAAAACAACCTTTTATTTGGAATGCGACTCACTTATCGCAAGAGATGCGTCAAAAGGCATTGGATTTGCTTTATGCTTATCATGCGAATGTGGAAATCGTCTATCTTGAACAGCCAGAAAAAGAGTTGTATCGCCGTAACTCTGCGCGGGATACGACCTTGCCAAATAAAACCATTCAACGGTTATTAAATAAATGGGAAGTTCCACTACAGACTGAAGCGCATAAGGTGAGTTATTTAATTAATTCATAACACTATTATTCATATTATATCATACTCATTGGGGCTGATATTAAGCCCCAAAATTGGTTGAATGATAGTGATAATTTATTTTTTTTGCTTATTTTCTTTATTATATTGAAACAAAAACCAAGTCACCGCAATTAAATCCGCCGTGCCTCCTGGGCTTAAATTACGTTTAATTAATTCAATATCAAGCTGATGAAGGTTCTGCCGTGCTTGAGGATGAGCAATACCGCCTTGTTTGATCAGTTTTTGGGCTTGCTCTTGAACAAAAGCCAACCCTTCAAGTCCACCTCGAGCAACCAAGTTGGTATCTTGATTAAAGGCAAGCAAATGTAACATTACTTGTAATAAGCTGGTTTCTTCGTCGTAACTGTGATTTTGCATTTCTTGATAAATAGGTAATGAAATGTTTCTAACTGTCGCATAACCTGATTCAGCTTCACCTCGTGCGCCAGAGAGTTTGTGGCGTTTAAATAATTTTTCGCCTATTGAATTAGCTTGGTTATTTTGTTGTAGTTCGCTGTGGACGATGCCTTGGCAAATTGCTGAAACTTGCTCACAAATGCTTTGTGCATTGGTCGACAAGCCGAGTTGTTCTAATCGACCTATCGCCCCTAACAACAATCCAAAGGCAAAAATTCCTCCTTTATGGGTATTTATTTGGTTAGTGGCTTGGAACATGGCTTGTTCGCACTCAATACCAATAGGTCTAATACCGGCTAAAAATAGGTTGTTATCGTGTAAAGCTGATGTTTTTCCGTAGTTGTAAAAATGTTCAAACCAGTGACTAATGGCGTTGATGCTGTGGACAAAGGTTTGAAAATCCATGTCACGATGGGAGCCACTATTATTCATATCAACCAGTCCGGGCTTAGGTGACAGACAAATTTCTTTAATGAGCGCTTGGGTTGCCAGTTTTGCAGGTAAACATCGGTTGGGGTCATTATTGAGTTTTAGTTCTAATAATGCTATTTGCTGATAATAATTATTCATTATTATTTTTACCTATTGGGATGAGAGTTAGTATGTTGTGCGCTACGATGGTGTAATAAACCAATCCATTGCTTTAAATGGTTTGGTTTATTATAAAAATTAGTAATCACTAGTTGATACAGCAAGTACTTCCCGATTGCCGTTGTGGCTTGGGGCGCTAATGATGCCCTCAACTTCCATTTGTTCTACAATTCGGGCAGCACGGTTATAGCCGATTCTAAATTTTCGTTGCACACTAGAAATAGACGCTCGTCGGGTTTCGACAACAAATGCGACAACTTGATCAAATAATGGATCAAGTTCTTCGCCTAACATATCAGCGTTGCTGTTTTCGCTATCATCGCTTGCTACAGTGACATTTTCAATATATTTTGGCGTGCCACGCGCTTTCCAATCTTGCACAACAGCATGCACTTCTTCATCACGGACAAAGGCGCCGTGTACACGAATTGGTATAGAGCTATTCGGGGCTAAATATAGCATATCCCCCATGCCAAGTAGTGATTCTGCACCCATTTGATCTAAAATAGTGCGTGAGTCAATTTTGCTTGATACGGTAAAGGCAATCCGTGTAGGAATATTGGCTTTGATTAATCCAGTAATGACATCGACCGATGGGCGTTGTGTTGCTAGTACAAGGTGTATGCCTGCCGCTCTTGCTTTTTGTGCAAGCCGTGCAATTAGTTCTTCGACTTTTTTACCAACAGCCATAATAAGGTCAGCAAATTCATCAACCATAACGACAATGTATGGTAACTTTTCAAGCGTTGGCATGTTAAGATCCATGCTGTCGGTTGGTTTCCAAAGTGGATCAGGAATTGGTCTGCCCATTTGTTCTGCTAATTTTATTTTTTCGTTATAGCCTGCAATATTGCGTACGCCTAATGCTGACATTAAGCGATAACGACGTTCCATTTCGTTAACACACCAGTTGAGCGCATTAGCAGCATCTTTCATGTCGGTTACTACTTGAGTTAGTAAGTGAGGGATCCCTTCATAAATAGAAAGCTCAAGCATTTTGGGGTCGATCATTATAAACCTGACATCTTCGGGTTGTGACTTATATAAGATGCTTAGGATCATTGCATTGACGCCAACTGATTTTCCCGATCCTGTGGTACCTGCAACCAGTAAATGTGGCATTTTTGTCAGATCAGCAACCACTGATTGCCCAGAAATATCTTTACCTAATACCACGGTGAGAGGAGATTGTGCGTCTTTAAATTGTGGGCTGTCTAAGACTTCTCGAAAATAGACTGTTTGGCGATTTTTATTCGGTAATTCAATACCAACATAAGGTTTGCCCGGAATCACTTCAACCACACGTACCGAAGGCATGGAGAGTGAGCGTGCTAAATCTCGGTCAAGTGTTGAAATTCGTGCAGCTTTAATGCCTGGGGCAAGTTCAATCTCAAAACGGGTTATAACAGGGCCAGGCATGTAGTCAACCACTTTTGCTTTAACGCGGTAGTCAGATAAGCTTTTTTCAATAAGTTCAGACATTGCGCTGAGTGCCGCATGATCCACTTCAATGCGTGCCGTTGGTGGTGCAGTTAATAAGTTTAAAGACGGCAGTGGTGTGGTCGGTTTCGGTAATGGTTTGTCATTACGTCTTAATAATGGGTGTATTAAGCTGTCTTTGTCATCTTCTTCAATGTGTTGAATTTGTTCAATTTCTGGAACTTGTTCAAATTGCTCACTTTTTTGGGCGTTTTCAATTCTCGCTTCTTCTGGGTAGATGTCGTCGATAACTGGGTTTTCTTTTTTGAGTGCTTCGGTATCAACGTATTCTTGTTGTTCTATGTTTATGTTTGTTTCCGTTTCGGTATCTGTTATAAGCTCTATATTTGCCGAGTTTTCTGTGTTTGTTGTAACTTCTGATTCTGGTATAAATGGTTGTTTAGTTTCCGCTATTTCAATTGTGGAAACATCGAGAGTTGCGTCAAAGGGGGGTTGTTCATTAGTAAATGTAATTTCAGGTTCATTATGCACTGAAGTAAATAAGGGTTTACTTGGTGCATCTGAAATTGTGTACTTTTCAGATTCTTCGAATGGTAATTTTTGTTCTGATTTTTGTGTTTGTATGACTTGTTTTATTTGCTCCATCGATGAAGATAGCGTTTTTTCTTGCTCTGGCGTTGCTCGATTGTTATTCATGTTTTGAATAATTGATTCAAGGCGAGATAAGATCTCGTCTGGGTCGAGCTCTTTTTTTGATTGGCTATCTGTTTTAGGTGATGTTTCTACCGTCTGGGTCGATGTTGTTAATGTTGGTAATTGTGCATCTTGATGGCGATTGAGTAGTTCGTCTGTTGTTTTTATTGTTATTGTTTCATCTTGTATCGATGCGCTGTTATCCAAAGATTCTGCTTGAGATGCTTCGTTATTAACGATAGATGGTGATTGAATTAGATTGCAATTATCCTCTTTTTGATCGAAAGGAATGGTTAATTGCGGTTCTTTTGTTTCTTCATTGGTTGATGCAATTAGGTTTTTTGATATTGCATCTGTTTGTTCTATTTTATGGGTTTTTCTTGGCGTTATTAACCATCTAATTGGTAAGAGTAATAACATGACAAAAGCGCCCAATTTTTCAATTAGATTTAACCATGATAATCCCGTTAATAATGTGACACAGGCTAAGCAAGTTCCAAGAAGAATTAAGGATAAAGCAAAGCGATCTATAATGGATAAAAGACTTTCAATCACTATTGCACCAAGGTAGCCACCCGCTTCAAATTGTTCAGAATCACCAATATTTAGCGCAAAAAAGCCAGTAGCGCTAAATATAAATGCTAAAACGCCAATAATCCGAAACGATAAGCTAAAGTAGTTAATCGGATCATTGGTATGTTTATAAAAATAAACGCTTAGCTGTAAACAAATAAAAATGATAATGAAAGGTATGCTATAAGCAATAAAGCCTAAAAATTGGAAAAAAATATCGGTGGTATAAGCACCAATATAACCGCCAAAATTGTTAATAGGATCATGCCAAGCCGTACGAGACCAGGCAGGATCAGATGGATCGTAAGTGAATTGTGATAAAAATAAACAAACAGCTAACCCAATTATTGTTAGTAAAATAAATTGAGTTGTAATCTGTTTTCTTGTAATTTTTGGCTTTTTCAAACACGTACCTAAACATTGTCGTTATTAAATTTGTGGGCATTTTATCATAAATTGCACTCTCTCAAAGAGTGAATATAAAGATAAAACGTCATTAATTGTTATCATTAATTAAATAATACAAGGTTTTCATTAAATCATATGACAATGCGAATTGTTTTTAATTTATGATTAAAATAGTTTTCTAAAAACTCATAAAAAGTTTTCCTAAAAATTACTTTATATGGTTTAACTGTATTTTAACAATTAATAACTTGCTGATGTTTTTTGTTTTCTATTTTTTAAGTGTTTATGATGATAAACATCTCCATTAAAGCATGTATCGCTTTTTATTGTTTTATCAAAAATTGACAAGCATATAAGAAGGTATAATAGAAACTAAATTTGAAATAATTAAGTATTTTTTATTAATGTTTAATTAATGGACTTCTATATTAGACTATTCTATAATTTCCTAGTTTTAATAAACTAAAAACAGTAAATGAAAGTAAAGGAAAGTAAAAGAAAATGAAAAAGACATTAATTGCATTAACAACTCTTGTGGGATTCTCTGGTTTGGCTCATGCTGAAAATGGATTTTATCTTGGCGGTCAATTAGGGGCTTCAGTGCTAGGCGTAAGTAATTTTGAAAATAGCTTGCATTATGGTAGTAGAGGAGTTTTGAAGGATGACCTTTTTGATTCAATGCATAAAACTAAATTAGCAGGTGCTTTGAATTTAGGTTATAATTTCTCAGATTATGATATCCCTGTACGAGCTGAATTATCTTTTACACTACGTGGTAATGCAGAGAAAAAGGAAAATAGACACAATACATACGAAGATTATACTCTTCGTTCTACTCAAAAAACTAAAGCACGAATGAATACATTAATGTTAAATGGTTATTATGACATTGATATGGATTCAGTAGTTACTCCATTTATTGGTGTAGGGTTAGGTGTTGCATTCACTAAATTAGGAAATAGTCATACAGAAAAATATAATGTTTCTGTTGACGGTGTTGATTACGAGCGTTCGTTATCAAAAACAAAAACTAAATTTGCATGGAATCTTGCTGCTGGTGTAGCTTATAAAGTTAATAATAATATAAATATTGACTTCACAGCTCGCTATGTTGATGCAGGTAAAGTTACTATTAAGAAACGAAATGAATATTATCAAAATAAAATAAGTGGCGATTTAAGCTCAGTTGATTTATTAGCTGGTATTCGTTATAGCTTTTAAACAATGAACTAAATAAGCTGAAAAGGGAATAACCCTTTTCAGTTCTTTATAGTCTTACATTACATGTTTTTGAGTTTAAGTTGAATAGATAAGAAGTTATTAGTAATTAGTCATACAATTCAAATCAATATTAACTAAAGTGTAGCATTTCCTTGCGTTATTTACAGTAATTTGAGAAACGACTGTAATAAATATACATAAAAAACAAAATTAACGCCTTACCACAGACAAGAGATAGGGTGCTTATATCATAAAAAAAATAACAGTTACAGATTTGGCTGAACGCTTTATGGTCAGTCGTCCTACCATTTATAACATACTAAAGAAAGCCGATTGAAACTGTTTGTACCTTTAACCAGTAAACATGAATGTTATAAAACCATCAGTTATGGAATTAAACGTCTGGTTAAAGTTGAAAAATCTATTGAAGATAAATTAAGACGACAAGCTAAACGCTATAACGAAACCTATCCAAGTGAATACTACACGTTGATACCAAACGTTTATCTTTACTTAAAAATGAAACAAAGGCACAACCTAGAGAATATTTATTTGTTGGCATTGATGATTTTTCACGTGAACTTTATGTCAGTATTCATCCTGATAAATCCCAATTTAACTCAGTACAATTTTTTTCAAAATGATGTATTAGCCTAGTGTCCTTATACCATTGAATGTACTTATTCCGATAATGGACGTGAATATCAAGGCACAAGTGAACACTTATTTGTCAAAACGTGTTATAGCCATCGTATCAATCAAAAATTCACCCAATCCGCATGCCCACAAACCAATGAGAAAGTCGAAAGAGTGATACGAACTTTGAATTGAGATGTGGCATAATCAGCAAATATTTAGTGATTTAAAAGAGAGAAAACAAGAGCTTAAATGATTTATTAATTTTTATAATACCGTTACACAAGCCTAATAGTAACCTTACGGTTAAAGCATTAAATATGGCAATACAGCGGCGTAAAGGAGAAAGCCCAACTTTATTTCATTGCGATCAGGGAATTCAATATCGCAGTGAACAGTCCCAACGGATATTAGCATCTTATCAAATTACCTTTAGCATGAGCCGAGCAGGAAATTGCTTAGACAATGCCGTGACTGAGCGATTTTTTAGATCATTAAAATCAGAAAGGAGCAACTATCGAGATTATGTAACCAGAGAGCAAGCAATAGCTGATATTATTGATTATATCGAACCTATTTATAATCAAAAAAGAAGACATTATAAACTGGAATTTATTTCACCTGCAGAATTTGAATACAATTTACTAAAAACGGCCTAAGATTGTCTCCAAGTTTTGTTGACCGTTACAAATAAACAAAAAAATAAATTAGGCTATAAAATCAACCCCGCATTCTTTGTTAATTTACAAGCTATAAATGAAAAAGAACAGAGAAAAGTAAAAGAGCGAAGATCAAAAGAAAAAGCAGCGAAAGAAAAAGCTAAAAGAGAAGCAAAAGCCAAACAACAACGCACAAATAAAAAATAAGGAATAACAAAATGAAATATATAAAGTGTATTTTACTCACGATATTATTAATCCCCGCCATTAGTTATGCCATGTTTCGTATTTATACCGGTACTATTGGGCAAGATAATGCAGAATTTTATTTTGATGATGAATATGCTTTTTATCTTGCGGGTAAAGAGCATCAAATTAAGCATTTAAGTTTTATCAGTAAGCCTAATGATGTGTTTAATTTTAATGTAGATTACACGGATTCGTCTAAAAAAGTATTAGATAAAATATATATTGAAAATTTTGATGAAGGCACTTTTTATCGTGGGACTGAGGACTATCAACATCTTACTGGCTATACGCTTAACGGAAAGAAAGTCAATTTACATAAAATATTTGAATATAAAAAATACGATGAACGTTCATTGCGTGAAGCAGAATTTAACAATATAGATTATTTACAACAGCATAGTACTAAGGATTTTTATTTTAAGGTGATAATATCTAAAAAGAAAAAAGAAGAAGCGAATATCGTTGGTATCAAGGTTTATCGTAAATATGATGGCAAGCAAATTCAAACCATTACCGGTATCAAAGGGTGTGAATTTCACGGTCATGTTAATATTGTGAGTTACGAAGATATTGATTATAATTTTGATGGTGATAATAATGATTTTCGTCTTGTTAAAGACAGATTAACTGGACCTAATCATACCTCGAAATATTATGTTTACGACAAAAAACAACAACAATTTGTCAAATTAAATCTTGAAGGCAACGCATTTCGCTTTGATTACGAAGAAAAAGAGGCCACCAGCTACAAAAACTGCCTCGGTAAAAAAAATAATGACTACATATTGCTAACCGATGATTTTAAATACATCGGCAATAATCGTTACAAAAAGATCAAAACAGAATGCCTGTATAAGGCAGACGGTCATGTGAACAAAGATAATAACCGATATGAATATAGAAAACAAAGGGCGTGCAAACCTAAAGAAATAAAAGCTTGTCGAAAGTATATTGATACTAATGATTATGATGATTATTAATAGCACTGAGGCAAATTATCAGCGATTTTAGTCTATGTTTTAGTATTTATTGTTGTTTTTTATGATTATTGGGGTAGTTTCAATTGGATTACTACTAAGATTTACTTATAAAAATCATTCAGGAAAGGTGTTGATTTTATTGGTGTTTTTATTTTAATGTTCCTGGATTCAAACATGAAGTGCAATTTGTCTTAACTCCTTCGAATAAAAGGAGGCAGGGCTTTTAAACTTATGCCGTTTTCTTGGGCGTGAGTTTAATAAATATTGTATTTCCTTTATTTGTTCGTCGTCAACGAATGAAATGGCCGCTGACTTAGGTATAAATGTTTGTTGGTATATTTTCCCTATGCCTTTAATGTGCCCTACATAATAGCTATCTTGTGCACATAAATAACCCGGATGATGTGTCTCAATTTCACCATGCGCTTCTCGTGATGCTTTGGCTTTTTCAAGGGCCTGTAATTGATTTTCCGTGAGCACACAGCCTTCTTGTGCCACTTTGGTTTCTAGGGCTATTAAGCGTTTTTTAAAACTTTCTAAATCGTGACGTAGCCAAATAGAGCGTACACCACTTCCTGACACCATTATACCTTCTTGACGAAGTTGATTGGCAACCCGATGTTGCCCATAAGCTGGATATTCATAGGCCATATTGACAACGGCTTGTTCTATATGTGGCTCTACCCGATTTTTTTCGATAGGCTTTTTACGACTGATTTCTTGAAGCGCAAGCTCCCCCCCTTGCTCATACAGTTTTTTAAAGCGATAATAGCTATCTCGACTGTATCCCATGACTTTGCAAGCTTGTTGAACGTTACCGAGTTGCTTAGCTAATTCTAAAAGTCCTAATTTAGGTTTAATGATTTTGGCTGTTTGATTCATTTCTGACTCTCCTTATTTGTGTTATAAAATAACTTGAATGTCAGATTAAGTAAAGACTATTGCATTTTTATTTCTTGTGTTGCATTATCAAATTTTTTCTTATTCTTTCCTGTTATCTGTTTATTAAAATAAAATTTATGCATAGCATTAATAAATTTTTGTTCATCAACATCTCTTAAATAAAGTGTATCAATGCTTTTCCCATTGACATGTTCAGCACTAGGAAAACAAGAACCTTCAGTAAAACAACTTCCTGTTGTAGTTAATTGCAAACCTGTTTCAGATAAAGCCTAGTCCCGTATATCTTCTTTCTGTGTTAGAAAACATATACCTAACCGTCACTTTGCCGTTAACATATTGAACTTCATCAGGCATCCTAACTAGCTCAATTTCTTCATCTAATGCTCTATATAATCGCCAAATAGAACCTTTCTTATTAGAATGAAAGCCATATTCTGCAATATCACCATTTTTATATT
>NZ_WTEW01000149.1:0-272 GCF_009795865.1 Gilliamella sp. Pas-s27 | reverse complement strand
CACCGAAAGACCGCATGAGGCATTAAATAACATGACACCGATTGAGTATAAAACACTAAAACAAGCAGCTTAATTTTCTACGTGAATTGTGTACTAAGTTTGGGATATTTACACCTCTCTTCTCTTTTTTACTTTTGTCTGTTCATCTTTAACTATTGGCTGTAAATTAACAAAGAAGGCTGGATTGATTTTGTAGGCTAATCTATCTTTTTGTAAATTGCTTGTATCAGTCCGATTACCTGTTTTCTTCATTGCAATTTCAAAATGTAAAT